>NZ_JBGNYC010000051.1:0-34090 GCF_051844275.1 Cellulosimicrobium sp. CpK407 | reverse complement strand
TCCGGTCGACCGCGCCGAGGGCGCGCGCCGCGCCGTCGCGCACGGCCGACGCGCGCTCGGCCTGGCGCACCCGGGCGGCCTCGCGCCGCGCGGCCCGCTCGCGCGCCTCGCGCTCCGCCGCGGCGGCCCGGGCGAGCGACTGCGCCCGGCCGGCCACGGCGCGCGCGCGTTCCTCGCTGGTCCGCAGCGCGAGACGCGCCTCGGTCTCGGTGGTGCGCGCCGCCGACGCGAGCGCGAGGAGACGGTCGCGCTCGGTCGTCGCGTCGGCGACCGCCTCCTCGGACTGCTCCGGGGCCGCCTCCGCGACGTCGAGCCGCGCCACGAGGTCCGCGAGCAACTCGCGCGCGTCGTCGAGCCCCTGCGACGCGCGCTCGAGCGAGGTACGCACGCGCTCCGCCTCCGCCGCGGCCGAGCGCGCCGTCG
Source organism: Cellulosimicrobium sp. CpK407 (assembly GCF_051844275.1). Taxonomy (NCBI): domain Bacteria; kingdom Bacillati; phylum Actinomycetota; class Actinomycetes; order Micrococcales; family Promicromonosporaceae; genus Cellulosimicrobium; species Cellulosimicrobium sp. CpK407. Next base: position 33,667 of record NZ_JBGNYC010000051.1, on the reverse strand, counting down.
CGCCGAGGTGTCCGAGCTGTTCCGCGACGGCCGCGAGCTGGGCGTCCGACTCGTTGAGCCGGTCGAGGGTGTCGTCGTACCGAGCGCGGGCCTCCTGCGCGGCGTCGCGCGCGCCCACGAGGGCGAACCGCGCGCGCTCCCCCCGGGCCGCGGCGTCGTCGTGGGCGGCGCGCGCCTCGTCGAGGGCGGCCTGCAGGTGCAGCACGCTCGGAGCGGAGGCCGACCCGCCCCACGCGCGGGTCGTCGCGAGGAGATCGCCGCCGCGCGTCACGACGGAGATGCCCGGGTGCCGCGCCACGAGGGCGCGCGCGTCCGCGAGGTCCTCGACGACCGCGACGTCGGAGAGCAGCGCGCGCACGGCGCCGCCGACGCCCCCGCCGGCCGTCACGACGTCGACGACCCAGCGCGCGCCGTCCGGCAGGGCGACGTCGCCGTGCACGCTCCCGTCCGCCCCGTCGGCCGCCACGACCAGGCCCGCCCGTCCGGCGTCCTCGGTGCGCAGGTAGCGCAGCGCGTCGACGGCGGCGTCGACCGACTCGACGGCGACGGCGTCCGCGGCGGGGCCGAGCGCCGCAGCCACGGCGTCCTCGTACCCGGCCTCGACGCCGAGCAGCGCCGCGAGAGACCCCACCACCCCGACGCCGTCGGCCGCGAGCAGCGCGCCGGCGCCGTCCTTGCGGTCCAGGCTCAGCTCCAGGGCCTCGATCCGCGCGCTCCACGTGGCGCGCTCCTGGTCCGCCACGGAGGCCTCGTCCTCGAGCTCCCGCACGACCGTCGTCGTCCGCTCGACCTCGTCCGCTGCGGCCTCGTGCTCGGCGTCGAGGCCTTCCTCGCCCTCCTCGGCGCCGACCACCTGGGTCTCCAGCACCGCGAAGTCCGTGCGCGCCTGGGTGCCCCGGTGCTCGGCCTCCGCCAGCGACTCGCGGAGGCGCCCGATCTCCGCCTCCGCGGCCTCGACCCGCGTGCGCTGCGCGGCGACCTGGCCCGCGAGGCGCGCGAGGCCCTCCCGCCGGTCGGCGGCACCGCGGAGCAGCGTCGCGACCGCGCGCTCGGCCTCGCCCGCCGACCGCTCGGCGTCCTCGCGGTCCGCGACGGCCGCCGCGAGCGCGTCGCGCGCCCGGACGACCTCCGCCTCGAGCTCGGCCTCGGTCGCGCGCACGCGCTCCGCCTGGGCCTCGAGCTCGTCGGGGTCCTGGCCCCGCTGGGCGGGCTCCGGGCGACCGAGCAGGCGGACCCGCTCCTCCGCGAGCGTCTGCGTGCCGCGCAGGCGCTCGCGCAGGGACGACAGCCGGAACCAGACGTCGGTCGCGGCACCGAGCGCGGGCGCCGCCTCCGCGGCCTCGCGCTCGAGCCGGCCGAGCCCGTCGCGGGCCGTGGCGAGCGCCCGCTCGACCTCCGCCTGCTGCGCGCGCAGCGCCGCCTCGTCCGCGATCTCCTGCTCCAGGGTCGCCGTGAGCTGCGCGAGGTCGTCCGCGAGCAGGCGGGCCTTGGCGTCGCGCAGGTCCGCCTGGATCGTCGCCGCCTTGCGGGCGATCTCGGCCTGGCGTCCCAGCGGGCCGAGCTGGCGGCGGATCTCGGTCGTGAGGTCGGCGAGGCGGGTGAGGTTGGCCTGCATCGCGTCGAGCTTGCGGAGCGCCTTCTCCTTGCGCTTGCGGTGCTTGAGGACGCCCGCGGCCTCCTCGACGAAGCCGCGGCGGTCCTCGGGCGTCGCGCGCAGGACCGCGTCGAGCTGCCCCTGCCCGACGATCACGTGCATCTCCCGGCCGAGGCCGGAGTCCGAGAGGAGGTCCTGGATGTCGAGGAGGCGGCACGCGGCGCCGTTGATCGCGTACTCGGAGCCGCCGCTGCGGAACAGCGTGCGGGAGATCGTCACCTCGGTGTAGTCGATCGGCAGCGCGCCGTCGGTGTTGTCGATCGTCAGGGAGACCTCGGCGCGCCCGAGCGGCGGCCGCCCGGACGTCCCGGCGAAGATGACGTCCTCCATCTTGCCGCCGCGCAGCGTCTTGGCGCCCTGCTCCCCCATGACCCACGCGAGCGCGTCGACGACGTTGGACTTGCCCGAGCCGTTCGGCCCGACGACGCACGTGACCCCGGGCTCGAAGCTCAGCGTCGTCGCGGACGCGAACGACTTGAAGCCGCGCAGCGTCAGGGTCTTGAGGTGCACGGACCCGAGCCTAGTGGCGGCCCCCGACGAACCCGCGGATCTGCGCCCCGCGCGGCCGGACGCCGTCGGCGGGGCGCCGGGACGCGAGACGCCCCGCCCCGGCCGGTGCGGCCGGGACGGGGCGCGGTGCCGCGTGACGGTGCGTCAGCCGAGCTCGGGGAACCAGAGCGCGATCTCGCGCGCGGCGGACTCGGGCGAGTCGGAGCCGTGGACGAGGTTCTGCTGGACCTTGAGGCCCCAGTCGCGACCGAGGTCGCCGCGGATGGTGCCGGGCAGGGCCTCGGTCGGGTTCGTCGCGCCCGCGAGGGAGCGGAAGCCGGGGATGACGCCCTGGCCCTCGGCCACGACCGCGAGGATCTTGCCCGAGAGCATGAAGTCGACGAGCGGCTGGTAGAACGGCTTGCCCTCGTGCTCGGCGTAGTGCGCGGCGAGCAGCTCGGGCGTCGCGTCGAGCAGGCGCACGGCGGCGAGCGTGTAGCCCTTGGTCTCGACGCGCCGCAGGATCTCGCCGGACAGGCCGCGGCGGACGCCGTCGGGCTTGACGAGGATGAGGGTGCGCTCGATGGTCTCGGTCAGTGCGGGTGCGACGTCGGTCATGGTCGCCGAGCCTACCGGCCGCGCGGGCGTGCGGGACGCCGTGACCACCGGGCCCGTGGGGCGCGCCTCAGTCGGCGTTGGGCGCGGTCTCGGGGTGCTCGGCGTCGTACGCGGCGCGCTCCCGGTCGATGCGCCCGCCGAGCCGGATCGAGACGACCCACAGCACGACGAAGAGCCCGCCGACGACGAACATCATCGGCACGACGAGGCCGAACGCCAGGACCGGCACCTGGACGACCGACCCGGCGACGTAGCCGCCCGGCGTGCCGACCATGCGCGAGAGGACGACGAGCACGACCGCGAGGGCGCCGCCCACGAGCCAGATCGACGTCGCGCTCGGCAGCTCGAGCGGCCCGCGCGAGTACGGCACGTCCCGCAGCCCGTAGGCGACGAGCGTGGCGAACACCACGAGGAACGCCTCGAGCAGCAGCGTGGTGGACGCGAACTGGACCTTCGCGGGCTTCTTGGGCTTGATCCGGTCGCCCGGCGAGGGGCGCACCGGGCCCGCCGCGCGGCCGTAGCGGGACGGCTGCGCGGCGGGCTGCGACGGCGAGGTGCTCACCCGGTCAGGATACCGGCGTGGCGTCGCGGCCCCGGTCCTCCGGGTGGTCGCCGCCCGCCCCCGCGGCTCCCGCGGTCACGACGGCCGGGGCCTCGCCCGCGCCGTCCTCGACCGGCACCGGGGCGTCCTCGACGAGGTCGCCGTGGTCCGCGACGGCCTCGCCGCGCGCGACCATCCCCGCGACGTCGGAGAGCTTGACCTCGCGCAGGAAGAGCGCGAGGACGAACCCGACGAGCACGAGCGGGACGAGGTACCAGAAGGCCGGGGCGAGCGCGTCCGTGAACGCGTCGACGACGCCCGTGTGGATCGGCTCGGGGAGCTGCTGCACCATCTCGGGCGTGAGCGAGGCCCCCTCGGCACCGGCGGGGGCCGAGCCCGCGGGCAGGCCCGCGAAGACGCCCTCGAGGTTGTCCGCGAGGCGCGACGTGAAGATCGTGCTGAACAGCGCCGTGCCGACGGCCGCGCCGATCTCGCGGAAGAAGTTGTTCGCGCTCGTCGCGGTCCCCAGCTCGTGCGGGTCGACGGCGTTCTGGACCGCGAGGACGATCGTCTGCATGACGAGGCCCATGCCGGCGCCCATGACGAAGATCATGGCGCCGAAGAGCCACATCGACATGTCCCCGGTGATGCGCGTGAGCCAGATCATGCCCGCGGCGGTGATCGCGAGCCCGACGACCGGGAACACCTTGTAGCGGCCGGTCTTGGTGATCGCGATACCGGACCCGATCGCCGTGAGCATGACGCCCGCCATCATGGGCAGCAGGAGGAAGCCGGACTCGGTGACCCCGGCGCCGGTCGACATCTGGAGGAACGTCGGCAGGAACGCGAGCGCCGAGAACATGCCCATGCCCAGCACGAGGCCGATGAGCGTCGCGATCGTGAACGTCCGGTTCTTGAAGAGGTGCAGCGGGAGCAGCGGCTCCTCGGCACGGTTCTCCACCACGACGAACGCGGCGATCGACACGATCACGACCGTGACGAGGCCCAGGAGCCACGGGTCCGACCAGTCGTAGCCGCGCGAGCTGGTGAGGGACTCCCAGCTCGTGACGAGCACGATGCCGGACGTGGCGACGACCATGAGGAAGATCCCGGCGACGTCGATCTTGCGGCCCGAGCGGTGCGACGGGAGCTTGAGCGCGACCCACGCGACGACGAAGGCCGCGACGCCGATCGGCACGTTGATCCAGAACGCCCAGCGCCAGCCCGGCCCCTCGGTGAACCAGCCGCCCAGGAGCGGCCCGATCACGGCCGCGATGCCGAACAGGGCGCCCATGGGACCCATGTACTTGCCGCGGTCCTTCGCGGGCACGATGTCCGCGATGATCGCCTGCGACAGGATCATCAGACCGCCGCCGCCGAGGCCCTGGACGCCGCGCCAGGCGACGAGCTCGGGGAACGACTGCGCGAACCCGGCACCGGCCGACGCGATGGTGAAGAGCCCGATCGCGACGAGGAACGGCCACCGACGACCCCAGAGGTCGCCGAACTTGCCGTACAGGGGCATGACGATCGCGATGGCCAGGATGTAGGCCGTGATGACCCAGCCCTGGTGCTCGACGCCGTGGAGCTCGCCGACGATGGTCGGCATCGCGGTGCCGACGATCGACTGGTCGAGGGAGGACAGGAACATCGACGCCATGAGCGCGCCGAAGATCACCCACACGGTGCGCGGGGTGAGCACGACGAGCGGCTTGGCGCCGTCGACGGGGGGTGCTGCGGTGGAGGAGGCCATGAGGATCCGGTTCGGTCAGGACGGGCGGGCGCGCGCCGACGGGCGCGGCCCGTCGTCGGGTGGGGAGCTGGTGAGGCGGTGGAGCGGTGGTGGTGCGGTGGCCCGCAGGGCGTGCGGCTAGCGGGCCACGGGATCAGGGGCGCGCGTGTCCGCCAGGAGCGCGCGGAGCTGGGCGACGACGGTCGGCAGGTGGTCCACCGGCTCGCCCTCGCGGTCGCGCTGCTGCCACTCGAGGGTGCTCGCGCGCAGCAGGCTCATGACCACGAGGGCCAGGAGCTCGGGATCGGGGACGAAGGGCCGGACGGCCCGGCGTGCGACGAACATGTCGACGAGCTCCGCGCGATGGCCGTCGACCCACGCGACGTGCCGCGCGACGAGCTGCGGCTCGCGCTGGACGAGCTCGAGCGTGCGCGCCATGCGCTCGGGCGTGACGACCTGGTGCCCGAGCACGTCGGCGACGACCACCTCGAGGTCGTCGAGCAGGGCGCCCGTCGGGCCGCCCTCGACGAAGGCCGCGACGACCTCCGGGCGCACGGAGAAGTCCTCCAGGCCGAGCACGGCGTCGTCCTTGGAGGGGAAGTAGTTGAAGAACGTGCGCGGCGAGACCCCGACCTCGGCACAGATGTCCTCGACCGTCACCGCGTCGAAGCCGCGCTCCAGCACGAGCGTCTGCGCGGCCTCGACGAGCGCTTCCCGTCGGGCGCGCTTCTTGCGCTCCCGCAGACCGCCGGGAGACGGCGCGAGGCACGTCGCGGCCCGCTCGACCAACGAGGGGCGAGCGGGCACGTCAGGGAGAGTCAGGGGCACCCGTGTATTCTTGCACCCTCTGCAATTTTGCATCAACTGCAATATGGCGTGACGCCCGTCACACCGGGGTGCCGGTCAGACCTCCCCGAATCCGCCCTCCACGGCCTCGACGACCGCGCGCACGGCGTCGGCGGCCTGGGGTCCCTCCCCCGTCACGGTGAGGTCCTGCCCGCCCGTGGCCCCCAGCTTCATGAGCTCGAGGACGCTCGCGCCGTTGACCCCGTCGATCGCCACCGTCGCGTCGAAACCGGCGACGAGCCGCGCGAGCACCGCCGCGGGGCGCGCGTGCAGGCCGAGCGGGTTGCGCAGCGCGACGACGGCGCGCGTCGCACCGTCCGCGGGAGGCTCCGCCCGGGTCGCCGACGCCTCCTCGGCGGGAGCTCCGCCAGCGACCGCGAACGTGCCGCCCGCGTGCTCGGCCGACGCGAGCACCTCCGCGACGTCGCCGCCACCGTGCGCGGTCACCGCCGCCGCCACCGCGCCCTCGACGAACGGGGCGTCGGCGAGCCGGACCCTCCCGTCGAACCCGTCCTCCATGTCCAGCACCGACTCGACGGTCATGACGGCGGAGCCCAGGTCGGCGAGCACGACCACGCCCTCCGCGACGGCCAGCGCCTCGTCGAGCGCCGCGGACACCCGGTCGTAGCTCGTGCCGAGCCCGCCGTCGTCGGTCCCTCCCGCGGCGAGCAGCAGCACGCCGGGAGCCATCTGCGCAGACAGCTCGACGGCACCCTCGGCGAGCCGCTGCGAGTGCGAGACGAGGACGAGCGCGACGCGCGCTCGCGCCCCGACCGGCCCGGCGGCGCCGCTCACGCCGTCGCCGCGTCGCGCGCGGCCTCGAGGAGGATCGCGGTCGAGGTCGCCCCCGGGTCCTGGTGCCCGGCGCTGCGCTCACCCAGGTAGCTCGCGCGGCCCTTCGTCGCGACGAGCGGGACCGTCGCCTCGGCGCCCGCGCGCGCCGCCTGCGCGGCGGCGGCGAGGACGTCGCCGGTCGACGCCCCGGCGTCCGCGGCGGCCTCCGCGGCGTCCACCGCCGGCTGCCAGGCGTCCACCATCGTCTTCTCCCCGACCTGCGCCTTGCCACGGGCGGTGATGCCCTCCAGCGCGCCCTCGAGGAGGGCCACCACGCCGTGGGCGTCGAGCTCGGCCAGGCCCGTCACCTTCGCCGCACGCAGGTAGGCGGTGCCGTAGAGCGGCCCCGAGGCGCCGCCGACGGACGACATGAGGGTCGTGGCCACGAGCTTGAGCACGTCGCCGATCTGACCCGGCGGCTGGTCCCCGGCGGCCGTCCCGTCGAGCTTGGCGACCACCGCGCGGAACCCCCGGTCGAGGTTCTCCCCGTGGTCGCCGTCACCGATCTGGCGGTCCAGCTCGGTCAGCTCGTCCCGTGCCGCCGCGATGCGCTCCGCGCTCAGCCGCGTCCACCGGTCCGCCCAGGCCACGTCCAGCGTCATGCCCCACCTCTCCTCGCCGTCGAGCCGGCGGTCCGCCGGCCCCTCGGAGACTGCACGCACGGGCGCCGCCTCACCAGCGCAGCGCAGCCGTGTGGACGGGAGCGTCCCACAGGGCGGTGAGCTCGTCGTCCAGGCGCAGCACGGTGACCGACGCACCCTGCATCTCCAGCGACGTGACGTAGTTGCCGACGAGCGAGCGCGTCACCCGTACGCCGCGCCCCTCGAGCAGCCTCCTCGCCTGACGATAGACGACGTACAGCTCGGACAGCGGCGTACCGCCCATTCCGTTAACGAACAGCAACACGTCCTCGCCGTCCGACAGGCCCAGGTCGTCGGCGACGGGGTCCACGAGCCGCTGCGTGATCTCGTCCGCCGAGGCCAGCGGGATGCGGTGCCGGCCCGGCTCACCGTGGATGCCGATCCCGATCTCGACCTCGTCGTCGCCGAGGTCGAAGCTCGGCTTGCCGACGTGCGGGACCGTGCAGGCGGTGAGCGCGACGCCCATCGAGCGCACGTTCGCGACGACGCGGCCCGCGATCTCCGTCACCGCGCCGAGGTCGTCGCCGCGCTCGGCCGCGGCGCCCGCGATCTTCTCGACCGCGACCGTCCCCGCGACGCCGCGCCGGCCGGCGGTGTACAGCGAGTCCTCGACCGCGACGTCGTCGTTGACGAGGATGCTCGTGACCTGGGTGCCCTCCGCCTCGACGAGCTCGACCGCCGTCTCGAAGTTCAGCACGTCGCCCGTGTAGTTCTTCACGATGGCGAGGACACCCGCGCCCGAGTCGGCGCCGAGGATCGCCGGGACGATCTGGTCCGGCGTCGGCGAGGTGAAGACCGCGCCCGGGACCGCGGCGTCGAGCATCCCCAAGCCGACGAAGCCCGCGTGCAGCGGCTCGTGCCCGGACCCACCGCCGGAGACCAGCCCGACCTTCCCGGGGACCGCACCCCCGGCCCGCGAGACGTAGGGCGGCGCGAGGTGCACCTCCACGAGGTCGGCGTGCGCCTGGCCGAACCCCTCCAGGGACTCCGACACCGCGTCCTGGGGATCGTTGAGCAGCTTCTTCACCGGTCATCCCTCCATCGGTCCGTGCGCCCGGTGCTCCGGACGCCGACGACCCCCGCCCGGCGTGTCCGTCGCCGTCGTCGCCTCCATCAAACACCCGGGTGCGGCGGGCCGCGAGGCGTCCCCGACGCGACGAGGCGCGCCACCCGGTGGCGCGCCTCGTGCGCGGAGGAGCAGTGCCGCGCGGGACGGGGCGTCAGCCGCGCCCGAGGAGGATGCGCGCGTCGGCGACCGTGACGACCGAGCCCGTGACGAGCACGCCCGAGCCGGTCCCCACGCCCACCGCGTCGTCCCGCTCGGCGAGGTCGACGGCCACCTGGAGCGCCTCGTCGAGCCGCTCGGTGCTGTGCACGCGGTCCTCGCCGAACACGTCCGCGGCGAGCTCGGCGAGCTCCGTCGGGTCGGCCGAGCGCTCCGAGCTGTTGCGCGTCACGACGACCTCGGACAGCACCGGCTCGAGCGCCGCGAGCAGCGGCTCGGCGTCCTTGTCCGCCATGATCGCGACGACCCCGACGAGGTGGCGCAGGTCGAACGCCTCGCCGAGCGCGGTCGCGAGCGCCTCCGCGCCCGCGGCGTTGTGCGCCGCGTCGACGAGAACGGTCGGGCTCGACCGCACGACCTCGAGCCGGCCCGGCGAGGTGACGTCCGCGAAGGCCGCCTCGACGAGCGTGCCGTCGAGCGCCCGGCCGCCGAGGAACGCCTCCACCGCGCCGAGCGCGAGCAGCGCGTTGTGCGCCTGATGCTCGCCGTGCAGCGGGAGGAACACCTCGGTGTAGAGCGCGGCGGGCGTGCGCAGGTCGAGGAGCTGTCCCCCGACCGCGACCTGCCGTGCCGCCACGTCGAGGTCGACGCCCTCGCGCAGCAGGCGCGCACCGACGCGCTCGGCGCGGGCGCGCAGCACCTCCTCGACCTCCGGGCGCTGCGCGGCGGAGACGACGGTCGCGCCACCCTTGACGATGCCCGACTTGACCGTCGCGATCTCCTCGAGCGTGCTGCCGAGCCAGCGCTCGTGGTCGAGCGCGACGGGCGTCACGACGGCCACCTCGGCGTCGACCACGTTGGTCGAGTCCCACTCGCCGCCCATGCCGACCTCGACGATCGCGACGTCGACGGGCGTGTCGGCGAACGCCGCGAACGCCACGCCCGTGAGCACCTCGAAGAAGCTGAGCTGCGACTGCCCGGCCTCGGCGAGCTCGGCGTCGACGACCTGCACGTACGGGTAGACGTCCTCCCAGACCTCGACGAACCGGCGCGCCGAGAGCGGCTCGCCGTCGACGACGATCCGCTCGGTGACGCTCGTCAGGTGCGGGCTCGTGAACATCCCCGTGCGCAGCCCGTGCTCGCGCACGAGGCGCTCCGCGACGCGCGCGGTGCTCGTCTTGCCGTTGGTTCCGGTGAGGTGGATCGTCCGGAACGCGTGCTGCGGGTCGCCCAGCAGCTCGAACAGGCGCCGCACCCGGTCGATCGTCGGGTCGAAGTCGTGCTCGGGAGCACGGGACACGATGTGCTGGTAGACACGCTCCAGGTCCGCCTGCGCGGCGACGTCCTCCGCGGCCGCGCGGGCGTCCTTCGCGCTCTGCCGGCGTGCGGCGCCGGAGTCCTTGCGGGCGGCGCTCACAGGATCACCGCCGTGTCCGGAACGGTGCCGTCGGCCTTCTCGACGCGCACGGAGCGCACGTCGGTCGGCGACGTCTCGACGACGACCTCGACCGCGAGGGTCTCGCGCGCGACGAGGTCGCGGTGCTCCTCGACCGCGACGAGCCACTCGCCGGGCACGTCGAGCGACAGCCGGATGCGGTCGGCCACGTCGAGGCCGGCGGCCTTGCGCGCGTCCTGCACGTCGCGGATCACGTCGCGTGCGTAGCCCTCGGCGAGCAGCGCGTCGTCGAGCGCGAGGTCGAGGACGGCGAACCCGCCGCTCGCGAGCACCGCGGCGGCGACGCTCGGTGCCTCCGCGTCGGGCTCCGGGCCGCCGGCCCGGGTGGCGGCGACCACCGTCGTCAGCTCGTACTCCGCGGGCAGGAGCGCGACGTCGCCGTCGTCCGTCGTCACGACGACCTCCCCGGCGTCGTCCACGCGCCACGCACCCGCCTTGGCGGCCTTGATGACGGCCTGGACGCCGCGGCCCAGGCGCGGTCCCGCGGCGCGCGCGTTCACGGCGAGGCGCTGCGTGATGCCGAAGCGCTCGGCGGCGTCCGAGTCGGTCGACTCGAGCTCGACGGCCTTGACGTTGAGCTCGCGCGCCAGCAGGTCCGTGTACGGCGCGAGCGCCTCGGGGTCGTCCACGACGACCGTGAGCCGCGCGAGCGGCTGGCGCACCCGGAGCTGGTGCGCCTTGCGCAGGCCGAGCGCGGCCGACGCGACGGCGCGGACCTCGTCCATCGCGGCGACGAGCGCCGGGTCGGCGACGAGGGACGCGTCCGGGACGTGGCGCACGGCCACGGCGGACGAGCCGTCCTCGCCGACAGCCTCGGTGGACGCCGGCCAGTCGGTGAGGTGGACCGAGCGCCCGCCCGTCAGGCCGCGCCACACCTCCTCCGCGAGCAGCGGGGCGAGCGGCGCCATGACGCGCGTGAGCGTCTCGAGCGCCGTGTACAGCGTGTCGAACGCGTCGGCGTCCTCGGCCCAGAACCGGTCGCGCTGGGTGCGCACGTACCAGTTCGTCAGGACGTCGAGGTGCTCGCGCACGGTCTCGCACGCGCCCGCGATGTCGTAGGCGTCGAGCTGCTCGGTGACGCGCACGACGAGGTCGTGCGTGCGCGCGAGCAGGTAGCGGTCGAGCGCCGGGAGCCCGGCCACGCGCTCGGGTGCGACCTTCTGCGCGACGTATCCCGCCGCGCCGCCCGGCTCGCCCGCGCGCGCCTGCGCCTTCGAGGAGTTCGCGTACAGGGTGAAGAAGTAGTACGTGCTCCACAGCGGGAGCAGCACCTGGCGCACCGCGTCGCGGATCCCGTCCTCGGTGACGACGAGGTTGCCGCCGCGCAGGATCGGCGAGCTCATGAGGAACCAGCGCATCGCGTCGGAGCCGTCGCGGTCGAAGACCTCGTTGACGTCCGGGTAGTTGCGCAGGGACTTGCTCATCTTGCGGCCGTCGGAGCCCAGCACGATGCCGTGCGAGACGGCCGAGCGGAACGCGGGTCGGTCGAACAGCGCGGTCGCGAGCACGTGCAGCGTGTAGAACCAGCCGCGCGTCTGGCCGATGTACTCGACGATGAAGTCGCCCGGGTTGTGGTGCTCGAACCAGTCCGTGTTCTCGAACGGGTAGTGCACCTGCGCGTAGGGCATGGACCCCGAGTCGAACCAGACGTCCATGACGTCCTCGACGCGCCGCATGGTCGAGCGGCCCGTCGGGTCGTCGGGGTTCGGCCGGGTCAGGCGATCGACGAACGGGCGGTGCAGGTCCGGCTCGCCCTTCTCGTTGCGCGGCAGCGTGCCGAAGTCGCGCTCGAGCTCGGCGAACGACCCGTAGACGTCGACGCGCGGGTACTGCGGGTCGTCGGAGCGCCACACCGGCACCGGGCTCCCCCAGAACCGGTTGCGCGTGATCGACCAGTCGCGCGCGTTCTCGAGCCACTTGCCGAACTGGCCGTGCTGGATGTGCTCGGGCGTCCAGGAGATCTGCTCGTTCAGCTCGACCATGCGGTCCTTGAACGTCGACACCGCGACGAACCACGACGACACGCCCATGTAGATGAGCGGCTGCCGGCAGCGCCAGCAGTGCGGGTAGGAGTGCGCGTACGACTCGCGGCGCAGCAGCACCGTCCCGGCGCTGGTGGCGCCGAGCGCGAGGTCCGGAGCCGCCTCGCCCGCCGCCACCGCGGCGTCGTGCCGCGTCCGGCCCTTGAGGTGGTCGATGATGAGCGCGTTCGCGTCGAAGACCTGCAGGCTCTCGTAGTCGACGACGGGGAAGACGAACTTGCCGTCGGACGCGACCGGGAGGACCGGCTCGACCCCCTCGCGGTCGGAGACGACCTTGTCCTCCTCGCCGAACGCGCCGGCGTTGTGCACGAGGCCGGTGCCGTCCGTCGTCGTGACGAAGTCCGCCTCGACGACGCGGTGCGCACCGGGGTGGCCGGCGAAGTAGGAGAACGGCGGCGTGTAGGAGCGCCCGACGAGGTCGGCGCCCGTGAGGCGCTCGACGACCTGCGTCGTCACGTCCTCGACGCCCTCGTCGGCGAGCTCGCGCGCGTACGCCCCGAGGCGCTCGGCCGCGATCACGTAGCGCTCCGTGACGCCCGTGAACGACGACTCCACGACGACGTACTCGACGTCCGGCCCGACCATGACGAACAGGTTGGACGGCAGGGTCCAGGGCGTCGTCGTCCAGATGAGCGCGAGCTCGCCCGTCTCGAGCCGGAAGCCCACGGTGACCGCCGGGTCCTGGCGGACCTGGTACACGTCCTCGTCCATGCGCAGCTCGTGGTTGGACAGCGGCGTCTGGTCGTTCCAGCAGTAGGGCAGCACGCGGAAGCCCTCGTAGACGAGGCCCTTGTCGTAGAGCTGCTTGAACGCCCACAGGACCGACTCCATGAACGTCGGGTCGAGCGTCTTGTAGTCGTGCTCGAAGTCGACCCAGCGCGCCTGGCGGGTCACGTAGTCCTGCCACTCGCTCGTGTACTTGAGCACCGACGCGCGGCACGCGTCGTTGAACCGCTCGATCCCCAGCTCGAGGATCTCCTCCTTGGTCTTGATCCCGAGCTGGTCCATCGCCTCGAGCTCGGCGGGCAGGCCGTGCGTGTCCCACCCGAAGCGGCGCTCGACGTGCTTGCCGCGCATCGTCTGGTAGCGCGGGACGACGTCCTTCGCGTACCCCGTGAGCAGGTGCCCGTAGTGGGGCAGGCCGTTGGCGAACGGCGGGCCGTCGTAGAAGACGAACTCGTTGCTGCCGTTCTCGCCGGCGGGGTTGCGCTCGACCGAGGCGCGGAACGTGTCGTCCGCGTCCCAGTAGTCGAGCACCTCGCGCTCGATCGCGGGCAGGTCGGGAGAGGCAGGCACGCCGAACGCGGCTCCGGGGTGCGAGTCGGCGGCAGAGGCGGCGGACGAGGGGGCGCGGTGCAGCGGATAGGCCATGGTCTCGAGGACTCCGGAGGGTAGCGGCCGGCGGGGTGTCCGCCGTGGTGGTACGGGTCGGTCGTGCTCTCCTGCGAGGACGACTCCCCCACCCAGGGGCGGGCTCGCCGCGGTACCACCTCGCTTGCCGGCGTCCTCCCCCGCGCCCGACGCCGTCGGGCCCGGCGGGCGGTCGCCGACCGCTCGTCGCAGGCTGTGACGGGCCCACCCGTCCGGGTCTAGTGAGGACCTGGCCGCGGGGCCGTCAGGCCTGCCCGACGGCGCGGGTCCCGTTCTTCCGGAGGCTCGCCGGTGATGGCCGGGTCGACGCCTGTGCGTCCATGGTAGCCGCCGCGCGGCGGCGCGCGGTGTAGGCGTCGATGTCCCGCGCGACGAGCCACTCGAGCGTGAGCGGCGGGCGGGCGTCGTGCCCGACGGCGGTCGTCGCGGCGGGCGGGCTGGCGGCCTCGCGCGACTGGGCGGCGAGCGACGTCGTCGGGCGGTAGCGGGGAAAGCTCCGGGGAACGTACATGGTGGTCTCGCGTCCTGTGCTCGGCGGGCGTCCGGAGGTGCAGACCCCGGCGTCGCGCGGGACTCATCGATGAGCCCGTGGCACGAGACCGGCGACCGTCACGCCCCTTCGTCAGGAGGGAGGGGCGGGAGGCTGCTCGCGGACACCAGGTCGAGGCTGCGCAGGGCGCCGCGAGCCCTCAACAACAGGTGGCGGAGGAGACCTGCGGGCGCGCGTCGACGAGCGTGCGGCTCGTGGGGCGCGGGGAGGTCACGCGGACATGGTGCCAGGGTGGACCCCGGGCGGACAACTCCGCGTCCACGGTCCGGACGCGGTCCCGTCAGTCCACGCGGACCGTGACCTCGTGCCACCCCGACGCGCCGTCGGGCGCGGGCGGGGCGACGTCGGCGGTCTGCGCGCGGCCGTCGGCGTCGGTCGCGCGGACCGTCAGGCGGTGCTCGCCCGGCGTGGCGTCCCAGGCGAACGACCACTGCCGCCACGTGTCAGGGCCCACCGTCTCGGCGAGCGTCGCCGGGCGCCACGTGCCGTCGTCGACCCGGACCTCCACGCCCGCGATCCCCGTGTGCTGCGCCCAGGCGACGCCCGCGACGGTCACGACGCCCGCCGGGACCGGCGCCCCCGCGCGCGGCGTGTCGACGCGCGACGCGAGCTTGATCGGGCCGCGCTCGGACCAGCCGCGCGTGGACCAGTACGCGACGTCGTCGGCGAACGTCGTGACCTTGAGCTCGGTGACCCACTTGGTCGCGGACACGTAGCCGTAGAGCCCCGGGACGACGAGCCGCGCGGGGAACCCGTGCTCCGCGGGCAGCGGCTCGCCGTTCATCCCGACGGCGAGCAGGCACGCGCGGTCGGGGTCGGTGAGCACGTCGAGCGGGGTGCTCGCGGTCCAGCCGTCGGCGCTCGTGGACAGGACCATGTCGGCGCCGTCGCGCACCCCGGCGCGCGCGAGCAGCTCGCGCACGGGGTAGCCGAGCCACCGCGCGTTGCCGACGAGGTCGCCGCCGACCTCGTTCGACACGCACGTGAGCGTCACGTGGTGCTCCGTGAGCGGGAGCGCGAGCAGATCGTCGAGCGTGAGCTCGAACGGCTCGTCGACGAGACCGGTCACGCGCAGCGTCCACGAGGCGGGGTCGACCTGGGGCACGCGCAGCGCGGTGTCGATCCGGTAGAAGTCGCCGTTGGGCGTCACGTACGGCGCGAGGCCTGGCACCCGCAGGTCCGCCCCGGCGGGGACGGCCGGGGCGGGCGTCGCCGGGGAGGGCAGCCGCAGCGCCTCGCGCGCGGCCGTGACGGCGCGCGACCCGGCCGACACCGCCCGGGACGTCGCGAGCGCGACGACGCCCGCCGCGGCGGCGAGGCCGGTGACGAGGAGGAAGCGGCGCCGGTCCATCGGGCCACGGACCCCGGTGACCGCCCGGCCGTCGTCGGCGACGCTCTCGGCGAGGAGCCCCGCGTCCGACGGGCCGCGCAGCGGCGCGAGGGACGCCCGGAGCAGCAGGACCGCGACCCCGACCCCGACGAGCGACGGCAGCGCCCACGCGACGCTCGCGCCGGGCCGCGTCGCGGCCACGACGGCGCCGACGGCTCCCACGGCGCCCAGCAGCAGGGAACCCCACGGCGGACGGCGCAGCTCGAGCCCGCCCGCGAGCGCCGCGCCCGCGGCGAGGACGACCCCCATGCCGCCGAGCAGCACCGCCTTGTCGGCGGTCCCGAACGTCGCGACCGCCCAGTCCTTGACCGGGCCGGGGACGGCGTCGACCACCCCGGCGCCCGCGGCGAAGAGCGGGCTGGACCCCGGCCCGACGAGCGCCGCGACGAGCTCGGCGACCGCGAACCCGACGGCCGCGCACACGACCCCCGCGAGCGCGGCCCACGCTCCCGCCCGACCGTTCCGACCGCCGCCCATCCGCCGACCTCCTGTCGCTCCCAGTGAACGCCCGTCACGGGCTCCGCGCCACGGCCTCGGCCCTGCGCCGTCTCCGCGGGTCGTCGCTCAGGCGGTCTCGACGCCCTTGGGGACGAGCGGGGCGCGCCACAGGGAGTACGTCGACGCCTGGGCGACGGGGCGCAGGACCAGCGAGTCGATGTTGACGTGGTGCGGGCGCGTGACGGCGAAGGTCACGACGTCGGCGACGTCGTCGGCGGTGAGCGGGTCCACGACCCCGGCGTACACGGCGTCGGCCCCGGCCTGGTCCCCGTGGTAGCGGTTGAGCGAGAACTCCGGCGTGTGCACGAGGCCGGGCGCGATCTCGATGACGCGGATCGGCTCGCCGACCAGCTCGAGGCGGAGCGTCTTGGCGACCCCGAGCAGCGCATGCTTCGACGCGACGTAGCCGGACCCGCCGACGTAGGTGTCGTGACCCGCGGTCGACGTCATGAGCACGATGTCGCCCCGCCGCGACGCGCGCAGGAGGGGCAGGAACGCCTTCGTCACGCGCACGGTGCCGAGCACGTTCGTCTCGTACATCGCGCGCCACTCGTCGATCTTCGCCTCGTCCACGTGGTCGACGCCGAGCCCGAACCCGGCGATGTTGAGCAGCGCGTGCACCGGCCCGCGCGCGCCCGCCTCCGCGACGAGGCGCGCGACGTCCTCGTCGGACGTGACGTCCCCGACGACCGGGTGGGCGCCCGTGCGCTCCGCGACCTCCGTGAGCCGGTCCGCGCGCCGCGCGAACGCGACGACGTCCCAGCCGCGAGCGCGCAGGTACCGCACGCACGCCTCCCCGATGCCCGACGACGCGCCGGTCACCACCGCGCGCAGCGGTGCGGTCGAGGGGTTCTGGGCAGGCAGGTTCGATGGCTCCGTCACGACGGACACTCTGCCACGACGGACCGCCGGAGGGACTAGGCTGACGGAGGACCACGGGCCCCGCACTGGCCCGTCCGGGCGGCACGGATCTGTGCCGCGGGTCCGCGCGACGCGAGATGACGCGTCGGTCCCGGCCGGCGCTCGCCGGTCGGCATCGAGAACGCACCGCCGCAGCGGCGTGCCCACCGAGAGCACGCCGCACCGCGCCCGACCCCCGGAGACCTCGCCCGTGCCCTCGTCCCGCACCGTGCACCGCCAGCCCGTCCGCCGCGCCGTCCTCGCGCTCCCGACCGCCACGCTCGCCCTGCTGCTCGCCGCCTGCTCGTCGGGCACCGCACCGGGCGACGACCCGACCGCGGACGGCGACGCCACGCCGACGGGCGACGCGAGGGCGACCACCTACCCCCTCACGCTCGACGACTGCGGGTTCGAGGTGACGTTCGACGCGGCACCGGAGCGCGTGGTCACGATCAAGTCGAGCACGACGGAGATGCTGCTCGCGCTCGGGCTGGGCGACCGGATCGTCGCGAGCGCGTTCGCCGACGGCCCGGTCCCCGAGTCCTTGGCCGACGCCGCGGCGGACGTCCCCGCGGTGGCAGAGCCGCTCTCGGACCAGGTGCCCGGTGCGGAGGCGGTCCTGGAGACCGAGCCCGACCTCGTCTACGCGGGCTGGGAGTCCAACCTCACGGCGGAGGGCGCGGGCGACCGCGAGACGCTCGCGCAGCTCGGCGTCGCGACGTACGTCTCCCCCGCCGCGTGCAAGGCGCCGGAGTACATGCCCGACCCGCTGACGTTCGACGACGTGTTCGCCGAGATCACCGAGGTCGGCACGATCTTCGACGCACAGGACGCCGCGGCGGACCTCGTCGCGGAGCAGCGCGCGACGCTCGACGGCGTCGTCCGCGACGACCGCGGCCTGACCGCCCTGTGGTACTCGTCGGGCGACGACATCCCGTACGTCGGCGCTGGCATCGGCGCGCCGCAGATGATCCTCGACGCGGTCGGCCTCGAGAACGTCGCGGGCGACGTGCACGACACCTGGACGTCGTACGCGTGGGAGGAGGCGATCGCCGCCGACCCAGACGTCCTCGTCCTCGTCGACGCCGCGTGGAACACCGCCGAGGCGAAGATCGAGCGGCTCGAGTCCAACCCGGCGACGGCCGAGATGACGGCCGTGCGCGAGGGCCGCTACCTGACGATCCCGTTCCCGGCGACCGAGGCCGGCGTGCGCAACGTCGACGCCGTCGTGGACCTCGCGGCACAGCTGGAGGCGCTCGGCCTGTGACCACGCTGCGCACCCGGCCCGCCCCCGCGCCGCCCGGCCGACGGGACGGCGCGGGGACCGGCGCGCGCCGGGGCGCGGGCTGGTGGGTGCCGGTCGGCGTCGGCGCCCTCGTCGTGACGGTGCTCGTCACGGTGACGATCGGCCCGGCGGACCTCGCGGTCGGGGACGTGTGGCGCTCCGTCGCGACGCACCTCGGGCTCGGCGGGCTGCTCGGCCTCGAGTCGCTCGGGGCCCTCCAGGACGGCATGGTGTGGCAGCTCCGCCTCCCCCGCGTGCTCACCGCGGCGGCCGTGGGCGCGGGTCTCGCCGTGTGCGGCGTCGTCATGCAGTCGCTCACGCGCAACCCCCTCGCGGACCCGTACCTCCTCGGGCTGTCGTCGGGCGCGTCGCTCGGCGCGGTGCTCGTGCTCGTCGCCGGGTGGACCGTGCTCCTGCCGGTCGCGGCGTTCGGGGGCGCCGTGCTCGCGCTCGTCGCGGCGCTCGGCCTCGCGGGCGCGCTCGGCGCGCTCACGCCGACGCGGACCGTGCTCGCGGGCCTCGCGGTGAGCCAGCTCGCGGCGGCCGCGACGAGCTTCGTCATCTTCTGGTCCGCGACCGGCGACTCCTACCGCGAGATCCTCTCGTGGCTCATGGGGTCCGTCGCCGGAGC
Source organism: Cellulosimicrobium sp. CpK407 (assembly GCF_051844275.1). Taxonomy (NCBI): domain Bacteria; kingdom Bacillati; phylum Actinomycetota; class Actinomycetes; order Micrococcales; family Promicromonosporaceae; genus Cellulosimicrobium; species Cellulosimicrobium sp. CpK407. The sequence goes on along the minus strand of NZ_JBGNYC010000051.1, from coordinate 14,964 downwards.
GACGTGGACCTCCGTGGCGGTCGCGGGCGGCGCGACCCTCGTGCTCGGGACCCTGCTCGCGTCGACCGGTTCCGTGCTGGACGCCTTCACGTTCGGCGACACCGCCGCGTCCACGCTCGGGGTCGACGTCGCGCGCGTGCGCTGGACGCTGCTCGTGGGCGTCGCGCTGCTCACCGGGGCGCTCGTCTCCCAGTCGGGGTCCATCGGGTTCGTCGGCCTGATCCTGCCGCACGCCGTGCGGCTCCTCACGGGCGCGCGGCACCGGCTGCTCCTGCCGCTCTCCGCGCTGTTCGGGGCGACGTTCCTCGTCTGGGCGGACACGCTCGCGCGCACGGTGTTCGCGCCTCGCGAGCTGCCTGTCGGGATCGTTACGGCCGCGATCGGCGCGCCGGTGTTCGCGCTGCTCCTGTGGCGAGGGAGGAAGGCCGCATGAGCGGGACGACGCGCACGACGGCGCACGCGGCTCCCCCGGTCGGCGCCGACGCCGTGCCGGACCGCCTCGGCGACGGGACCAGCCCGTCCGGTCGCGACGGCACGGACGGGCTCGACGCCGCGCGCGTGTCCTGGTCCGTCGACGGTCGCCTGATCCTCGACGGCGTCGACTGCACCGCCCCGGCCGGCGCGGTGAGCGGGCTGCTCGGGCCCAACGGCTCCGGCAAGTCGACCCTCCTGCGCGTGCTCGCGGGGGTGCGCGCCCCGTCCACGGGGCCCGACGACGCCGCGCGGGCGCGCTTCGACGGCGCGGACCTGCTCACGATGCCGCGGCGGCGACGCGCGCGCGTGCTCGCGCTCGTCGAGCAGGACGCGACGACCGACCTCCCGCTCTCCGTGCTCGACGCCGTCCTGCTGGGCCGCATCCCCCACCGATCGCTCCTGGCGGGCGACTCCGCGCACGACCGGGAGGTGGCCGCCGCGGCGCTCGCCCGCGCCGGGATGTCCGGCTTCGCCGAGCGGGAGGTCGCGACCCTCTCCGGCGGCGAGCGCCAGCGCGTGCACCTGGCGCGCGCGCTCGCGCAGGAGCCCGCGCTGCTCCTGCTCGACGAGCCGACCAACCACCTCGACATCGCCGCGCAGCTCGACACGATGCGCGTCCTGCGCGACCTCGCCGACGACGGGGTGACCGTCCTCGCCGCGCTCCACGACCTCAACCTCGCGGCGCAGACGTGCGACCACGTCGTCGTGCTGGCGGACGGGCGGGTCGTCGCCGCGGGCGACGTGCGCGAGGTCCTGGTCCCCGAGGTGCTCGACCCGGTCTACGGCGTGCGGTGCGAGGTGCTCACCCACCCCCGGACGGGCCGACCCGTCCTCACGTTCGCGCCGCAGGAGTGAGCGACCCGCTCGCGTACCCTCGGCGGGTGCGTCTCTCGCTGGTTCCCCGTCGTGCGCCGACGCTCGCCGCGGCCGGGCTCGCCGTGGCCTGCGCCGTGTCTCTCTCCGGCTGCGCGCTGCTCGACGGCCGGTCCCCGTTCGACACCTCGAACGTCTCGTACGCGGACGTCGAACGGGCCCTGCCCGGGGTCCAGGACGCGCTGGACGAGGCGGGCCTCCCCGTCGAGGTGAGCCTGTACACCGGTTCGAGCAACTGCGAGGGCGCGTGCGACCTGGGTGTCGGGGTGAGCCTGCTGCCGGCCGAGGACGCGCCACGCCCCGACCTGCACCCGGACGCGCTGGCCGCGGTGCTCGTGGTCGTGCTGCCCGAGGTGTCGGGCATGCCCGTGTACGTCAGGACCGGGGTCTCCGAGGACGGCGCGGGCCTCGACCTCGAGCCCGCGGCCCGTGCCCTCGGACTGGACGAGCCTCCCTTCTCGATGTCGATCGGCGAGGTGCACGTCCCGAAGGACGAGCTCGACACGGCGCTCGAGCTGGCGGTCGCCCGCCTCGACCGCTGACCGCGGCCTTCCGGGTCGTGTCTTCACCTGACCGGCCGGGCCGAGGCGCGGTGCTCGCTCAGTAGCCGCGGAGGCGCTCCAGACGGACGCGCACGGTGACGGAGTAGTCCTCGTGGAAGCCGTCGGGAGTCATGCCGAGGCCGCGGATCCCCTCGCCGTACTTCGCGTCGTACGCGACGCGCTCGTCGGGTGAGAGGCCGGCGTCGTCGATCGCGGCGGTGCCGGTGAGGACGACGACGTCGTCCCCCGACCGGGTGCTGTTGAGGTGCACCGCGACGCGGTGGTTCCCGCGGACGTTGCGCAGCTTCGCGGTGCGGGGCTGGGACTTGACCACGACCTCGTCCGCCCGGTCCCACACGAACCACACGGGGGTCGGCTGGGGGGCGTCGTGCGGGTCGACGGTCACGAACCACAGGACCGGCTCGGCGGCGAGACGGGTCGCGGCGCGCGAGCCCAGGTCGGACGTGGTGTCGATCGCGGGCACGGTCACGCCTCCTTCGTGGTGGTCGCGGCCAGGCGCGGCAGCTCGATCGCGGGGCAGCGGTCCATGACCATGTCGAGCCCGGCGTCGCGCACGCGCTGCGCGGCGTCCTCGTCGATCACGTCGAGCTGGAACCAGACCGCCTTCGCGCCGATCGCGACGGCCTGGTCGGCGACGTCGCCCGCGAGCTCGGAGCGCACGAACACGTCGACGACGTCGACCGGGAACGGGACGTCCGCGAGCGTGGCGTAGCCCTGCTCCTCGTGCACGGTCTCCGCGGACGGGTGGACGGGGACGATGCGCTTGCCGTGCTGCTGGAGCACGCGCGCCACGCCATACGCGGCGCGCGACGTGTTGTTCGACAGGCCGACGACGGCCCAGGTCTCGGTGCCCTCGAGCACCCGACGGATGGTCTCCTGCTCGTCGGCCGGCGCGGCCGCTGCGACGTCGCTCATGTCGTGCGCAACCGGCCCCCCGCCGTGGCTATTCCGCGACGGAGGCCCGGCGCGCGGGCACCTCAGACGAGCGCGACCGCCAGCAGCGCGGTCGCCACCGCGCCGGCGACGGTCCGCACGTGGTTCCACGCGAGCCAGCGCGGGAGGAACGCGGCCCACGCGGCGGCGAGGTCCGCGGGCCGCTCCGCCGCCGCGTCGAGACGCTCGTTGAGCGGGACGTTGCCCACGGCCGTGACGCCGAGGATCCCGACGGCGGAGACCACCGCGCCCGCGAGCGCCCGCACCGCGCCGGGCGACCCGCCGACCAGGCCGACGACGGCCGCCGCGGCGGGCACGAGCACGCTGGCCGCGAGCAGGAGCATCAGCGGCGGGCGCAGCGCGTCCTTGTTGATCGCGACCATGGCCGCGGCCCCGTCGGCGGCGGGGAGGCGGCGCAGCCCGCCCATCACGAACGTGGAGAACGCGAAGAGCACCCCGCCCGCGAGCCCCGTCGCGACCGCACCCGCGACGACGAGCACCGCGAAGGCGCTCACGAGGGCTGCCCCGACGTCGACGTGACCGTCGCCGGCCAGGTCGCGGCCTCGCGCACCGCGAACTCGCGGAAGTCGCGCGGCTCGCGGCCCAACGCCTGCCGGACGCCGTCGGCGACCGGGGTCCCGCGGCCGTCGAGCACCTCGGTGAAGAGGTAGCGCATGAGGCCCACGACGTCGTCGGGCAGCCCGATCGCCCGCAGCCCCGCGACGAACTCGTCCATGGTGATCGGCGCGAACCGCACGTCGTGCCCGCTCGCCCTCGCGATCTCCGCCACCGCCTCGGCGAACGTGATCGCACGCGGCCCGGTGAGCTCGTAGACCCGGCCGGCGTGCGCGTCGTCGACGAGCGCCGCGACCGCGACGTCGGCGACGTCCTCGAGGTCGACGAACGGCTCGGCGACCCGGTCCACCGGGAGCGCGAGGACGCCGTCGAGCACGGGATCGAGCAGGAAGCTCTCGCTGAAGTTCTGGTCGAAGAACGCGCACCGGACCACGGTGCGGCCGGGGAACGCCTCGGCGACCAGCACCTCCGCGCGCTGCGCCTCGACCTCGCCGCGGCCGGAGAGCAGGACGAGGCGGCGCACCCCCGCCTCCCGGGCGAGCGCCGCGAACCGGGCGACGGTCTCCGGGGAGCCCGGGATCGCGAGGTCGGGCACGTAGACCGCGTACACCGCCTCGGCCCCGGCGACCGCGGGGCGCCACGTGGTCTCGTCCTCCCAGTCGAAGCGGACGGCCCCGGAGCGGGACGCGCGCCGCACGGGGAGCCCGAGGGCGTCGAGGCGGTCGGCGACCCGGCGGCCGGTCTTGCCCGTCGCGCCGAGGACCAGGACCGGACCGGGGGCCGGGGCAGCGGTCGGGGTGTCGGTCGAGGCGGGAACCGGGTTCGGTGTCGTAGCGCTCATGGCGTCTCTCCTGTCGAGCGTCGGTGCGGGGACGAATGCCAGTCAACCGGGCACCGGCGAGACGCGACATGGCCCTGACGCTCGTCTCCATACGCGACCGTCTCACGTCCCCGCGGCGCCTCGACCCTGGCAGCGGCTCCGGGACGGCGCGTACCCTGACCGGATGGACGTCGTCGCCGGGCTCCTCGACGGGCCGCGCGCCCGCGGCGCCTTCCTCCTGCGCAGCCACCTCCGCGCCCCGTGGGGCATGCGCATCGAGGACGAGGCGCCGCTGACGATCGTGCCCGTGCTGCGCGGCTCGGGCTGGGTCGGGCCGGTCGTGGGCGACGACGGCGCGGACCCGGGCGAGCACGTCGGGGCGGGGGACGTCGTCCTGCTGCGCGGCCCCGACCACTACGTCGTGGCGGACGCGCCGACGACCGCGCCCCAGGTGGTCATCGGGCCCGAGTCCGACATGTGCCGTGCGGTCGACGGCGGGCCCTCCCCCATGACGGTGCTCGGCGTGCGGTCGTGGGGCAACGACCCCGGTGGCGAGACCGTCATCATCACGGGCACCTACCCGCTCGACGGCGAGGTGGGCCGTCGCGTCCTGCGCGTCCTGCCGCAGCGCGTGGTGCTGCGCAGCGGCGACGTCGACGGGACGCTCGTGGAGATGCTCGCGCGCGAGGTCGTCCAGGACCTGCCCGGGCAGGAGGCGGTGCTCGACCGCCTGCTCGACCTCCTCCTCATCTCGTGCCTGCGCACGTGGCTCTCGCGCGACGACGCACCCGGCTGGTACCGCGCCGACGCGGATCCGGTGGTCGGCGCGGCGCTGCGCCTCATCCACCACGACCCGGCCCGCGCCTGGACCGTGGACGCGCTCGCGCGCGAGGTCGGGCTGTCGCGCGCGGCGTTCTCGCGGCGCTTCACCACGCTCGTCGGCGAGCCGCCGATGAGCTACCTCACCGGCTGGCGCCTCGACCTCGCGGCGGACCTCCTGCTGGAGCCCGACGCCACCCTGACGTCGGTCGCACGCGCGGTCGGGTACGCGACGCCGTTCGCGCTGAGCGCCGCCTTCAAGCGCGTGCGCGGCGTGAGCCCCGCCGCGCACCGGGCGCGCGCGGGCGCCGCCTGAGGCGGCTCACCGCGGCACCGGCACGAGCGCGACGTCCCGGAGCACGCCGTCGTCGACGACGGCCGTGAGGTACGTCCCGACCGGCTGACGACGGCGGTCCGTCGGCGACCCGGGGTTGAGGAGCCGCAGCCCGCCCGGCGAGGTCGTGTCCCACGGGACGTGGCTGTGCCCGAAGACCAGGAGGTCCGCGCCCGGGAACGCGGCGTCGGCGCGCCGCTCGCGCCCCTGCTTCGTCCCCGTCTCGTGCACGACGACGAGCCGCAGCCCGTCGATCGTCGCGCGCGCCACCTCGGGCAGACGCGCGTGCAGCGCGGGGCCGTCGTTGTTGCCGGCGACCCCGACCAGCCGGGACGCCCGCGCCTCCAGCGCGTCCAGCAGGTCGGCGCTCACCCAGTCGCCCGCGTGCACCACGACGTCGGCGTCGTCGACCGCGCGCCACACCTGGTCCGGGAGCGCCCGCGCCCGGACGGGGACGTGGGTGTCGCTCAGCAGGAGCAGGCGGGTCGGCACGGGTCTCACGATAGGTCGCGCGGACGGTCCGCGCCGGGCCACGATGGGGCATGCCGATCCCTCGCTGGGTGACCCGCAGCAACAAGCGCTTCCTCAACCCCGTGATGCTGCGCGTCGCGACCGGCGTCGGGCCGATGGCGGTCGCGCGCCACGTGGGCCGACGCAGCGGCCGCGTCTACCGCACGCCCGTCTTCGCGTTCGCGTACCGCGACGCGCCGGGAGAGCCGGTCCGCGTCGTCCTCGCGCTCACGTACGGGCCGGACGTCGACTGGGTGCGCAACGTCGACGCCGCGGGCGGGTTCGTGCTGGAGCGGCGGGGCGAGGAGTTCCGCGTCGAGGACCTGCGCCGCGTCACGGGCGAGGACGGGCTGCGGCTCCTGCCCGGCTGGACGAGCGCCGTCCTGCGCCGCACGGGGGTGGACGAGTTCCGGACCGGGAGACTGCTGCGCGCGTCGACCGCGACGTCCGTGTAGCACCGCGCCCGTGCCGCGTCCTGCGGTCGACGCTCGTGCACCACGAGACGGCGGACGCCCGGCCGGAGGTCCGGCCGGGCGTCCGCGAGCGCCAGCGGATCAGCACGCGCCGAGGTCGGCCCACGGGCCCCAGGTCGCGGCGCCGGGCTTCTCGCCGAGCGTCCACCACTTGGCCTTCCACGTGTGTCCCTCGAAGGACGCCGTCGTCCCGCCCACGTACACCTGCGACGCGCTCCACGGCGCCGCCGTGCAGGTCGGGTCGGTCGGGTCGGTGGGGTCCGTCGGGTCGGTCGGGTCCGTCGCGCCGGAGGTGAACGGCGCGAACTTCTTCGAGAACTCGAACTTCTGCTGCGCCAGCCCGGAGCAGTCGTCCTGCGTCGTCTGCGCGCCGGCACAGCCGCCGGTGTCGCGGTGCAGTGCCCAGAACGACAGGTAGGCGACGCCCTTCTGCCGCGCGAAGGCGAGCACCGAGTCCGCGTTCGCGAGGGAGAACGTCTCCCCCACGCCCCAGTCGGAGACGCCGATCATCTCCGTGATGCCGACCATGTTCCAGAGCTGCGCGTCCGTCTTCGACGGGTAGATCGTCTTGAGGAAGCTCACCAGGCCGGTCGTCGCGGTGACGGTGTCCTGCGCCATGTTCGCGCGGTCGCCCTCCCAGTAGTCGAACGTCATGACGTTGACGACCGAGACCTCGACGCCGTTCGTCACGGCGTTGCGCAGCAGGTTCTTGCCCGACGCGGCCAGGCCCTGCGTCGTGGTCGGCAGCGTGTACTGCACCTCGAACGTCCGGCCGTTGGCCTTGGCCCAGTCCTGGACGATCTTCAGCGCCTTGTTGCGACGGTCCACGCCGGCGCTGCTGTTGATCGAGTCCGCCTCGATGTCGAAGTCGATGCGCTCGACGTCGTAGGTCGTGATCAGCTTCTGGATCTGCGCCGCGATCGCGTTGACGTCCGTGCACGAGTCCGCCAGCTCCGTGAGCTGCCCGTCCTCGGTCGCGTCGTCGGCCGTCCAGCCGCCGAGGGACGGGATCACGTTGCCGCCGCGCGCCTGGATCGCGTCCACCTGGGCGCCGAAGCTCGACGGCGCGATCGGCAGCGACGTGTCGCCGTTCCAGTAGAGCGTGCACGACCCCTGCCGCTCGGTCTGGGCGAACGCCAGCGTGATGTGGTCGGCGCCGGCCTGCTGGGACACCGCGCTGATGTCGTCGCCCAGCCACATCTCGTAGTACGGCGAGAACACGTGGTCGGGGATCGGCGTCGCGGCGGACGCCGGCTGCGCGGCGAGGCCGACGGCCGCGCCGACGGCGAGCGCCGTCGTGGTCGCGAGCGTGAGCAGCTTCCTTCGGAACATGGGAACCTCCGGTCCAGGCCGGCGTCGTCCGTGGCGCCGGGTGCGGGAGACGTCGGCGCAGCGGGCGACCGACGGATCGACGCTACGGCGTCCGCGACCCGCGCCCATCGGTGCGATTGCGTATCTTTCGCGATCTACGCGTCCGTAGCACCCCGTATACGGATGCCCCGGGCGACGACCCCGCGCGGCTCCGCGAGACCCGCGACCGGACGGAGGCGCCGCCGTCCTGCCATGATGGACGGCATGACCGACCAGCTCTGGATCACCGGCGACCCCGACGCGGACGCGCTCCTCAGCGACGACGCGTTCGCCCTCCTCGTCGGCATGCTCCTCGACCAGCAGTACCCCATGGAGCACGCGTTCGCGGGACCGCGCAAGATCCGCGACCGCCTCGGCTCCATCGACCCGCGCGCCGTCGCGGAGGCGGACCCCGACGCGTTCGTCACGCTCGCGACGACGCCCCCGGCCATCCACCGGTACGGGCGCTCCATGGCGGCCCGGGTGCAGGACCTGGCGCGCGTCGTCGTCGACGAGTACGACGGCGACGCGACCCGGATCTGGACCGCGCCCGGCGCCGGCGACGACGGCACGGCGGCGCCGACCGGCGCGGAGGTCCTCGCCCGGCTGCGCGCGCTGCCCGGGTACGGCGACCAGAAGGCCCGGATCTTCCTCGCGCTGCTCGGCAAGCAGCGCGGCGTGCAGCCCGCAGGGTGGCGGGAGGCGGCGGGCCACTACGGCGACGAGGGGTCGCGCCGGTCCATCGCCGACGTCACGAGCGCGGAGTCGCTCGCGGAGGTCCGCACGTTCAAGAAGGCGCAGAAGGCCGCGGCGAAGGCCGCGAAGGCCGCGAAGGCCTGACCCGGCGGGGGCGTCGCGGGTCGCACCACCGGCCGCACCGCGACGGACGTCCGCGTGCGCGGCGACGCCCGGCCGCTATCGTCGGCGCGTGACCACGACGACGTCGCGCGCCCCGGCGCTGCCACCCTCCACCCGCACGCTGCTGGCTCTCGCGGCGGGCGTCGTCGTGCTCGCCGGTGTCCACACGGCACGGGAGGTGCTCGCGCCGCTGCTCCTCGCGGCCGTGATCGTCATCATCTGCCACCCCGTGCGCTTCCCGCTCGAGCGCCGGGGCTGGCCGCGGTGGGCCGCGACGACGGCGGTCGTCGTGGTCGCGTACCTCATCCTCGCCGTGCTCGTCGCGATGCTCGTGTTCGCGGGCTTCCGGTTCGCCGACCTGGTGCGCGAGTACCTGCCGGCGCTCGTGCGCTCGGTCGAGGACGTCGTCGACCAGCTCTCCGCCGTCGGGATCGACACGGACGTCGCGGAGGCGGCGACGTCGTGGCTGGAGCCCGCCCGGGTCCTCAGCCTCGCCGGGAACGTGTCGGGCATGGCGCTCGGGATCGCGACCGCCTTCTTCTTCGTGCTCGCCTACGCGATCTTCATGGCGGCGGACGCCGCGCGGTACTCGACCGCGACCACGGTGTTCGGCACCGAGCGCGCCGCGACGATCGACCGCGCGGCCCGGTTCAGCGGCGGCGTGCGGCGCTACTTCGTCGTCAACGCGTCGTTCGGCGCGGTCGTCGCGATCGTCGACGGCGTCGCGCTCTGGCTGCTCTCCGTCCCCGCGCCGACGGTGTGGGCGATCCTCGCGTTCGTCACGAACTTCATCCCCAACATCGGCTTCGTGCTCGGCCTCGTGCCGCCCGCGATCATGGCGTTCGTCGTCGGGGGGTGGCAGCTCGCGCTCGCCGTCGTCGCGGTCTACTGCGTCGTGAACGTCGTGCTCCAGGTGCTCGTCCAGCCCAAGTTCGTGGCGGACGCCGTGAACCTCAGCCTGACCCTCAGCTTCGTCTCCGTCGTGTTCTGGACGTTCGTCATCGGTCCGCTCGGCGCGATCCTCGCGATCCCGCTCACGCTCCTCGTGCGCGCGCTCGTCCTGGAGCCCGACCCCGGCTCGGGCTGGCTGCGCTGGCTCTCCGGCGACGACGTGCCCCGCGCCCGTGGGACGGACCCGGCGCCCGGCGCGGCGGAAATCGACGGTCCGACCGCGGCGGAGCGTGTCGAGGCGCCCTCGCCCCGGGACGCGGAGACCGAGCGTGACCCTCAGGTCCAGCCTGAGGGTTCGGCGGCGGACGACGCGCCTGCCCCGGAGACGGCGTAGCCGCGCACCCTGTTGCGACCCCGTCCACGGTCCCTAGGCTGGCAGACGGCGGGTGTCCGCCCGTCACCGGCACGGGGAGGAACCATGGCGCACGGAGACATCACGCACATCGACATCCCGGTGAGCGACAGCGGCCGGGCCACGCAGTTCTACGGTGAGCTCTTCGGCTGGCAGATCGCGGAGGTCCCGGGCTTCGAGGGCTACCCCATGTGGCAGGCGCCGAACAAGATCAGCGGCGGCGGTCTCGCCCCGCGGTCCGAGGGGTTCACCACCCCGCGCAGCTACGTCGAGGTCGACTCGATCGAGGACACGCTCGCGAAGGTGCGCGAGCTCGGGGGCCGTGTGGTCCTGGAGAAGTCCGAGATCAGCCCGACGTCGTGGTGGGCGTCGTTCGAGGACGCCGACGGGAACCAGATCGGCCTCTACGAGGGCACGACGGACGCGGGCTGACCACGCCGGGCGTCCCCACCCGGGCGGTCGTCGCGGTCAGGGCGACAGCACGCGACCGTCCGGGTCGCCCGGCCGTCGGGGCCGGAGCGTGGGCGGGGGCGGCCACGGGAGGTCGTAGCGCTCCACGGGGACGTCGATCGCGCCGAAGTCGTCGGTCTGCACGACCACGCCGTCCGGCGTGACCTCCACGAGCCGGACGCGCAGGGGCGGCGCGTCCTCCCGCTCGAGCATCCACACGTCGGCCAGCCACGCGAGGCTGAGCCCGTCCAGCGCCTCCTCCGCCTCGAGCCAGCCCACCGGGCCGGTCAGCTCGCGCCCGAGGAGCGACACCGCGACCCAGGCATCGCCCTCGGGACGGATCCAGCCCACGTGCTCGCGGTCGTCGGGGCGGCGGTGCGGGATCCACTCGGCGGGCAGCATCCCGGCAGGCTAGCCCGCCGGCCGTCCGCGAGCCAGCACATTGCCGCCCTCCGGGTGCCGCCGCTCAGCGGGCGGGGAGGGGCTCGTTCCCCGACCCCTCGCGGAAGCCCTCGCCGAACCCGTCGCGATAGCCGCGGTCGTAGGCCTCGGCGCTCCCCTCCCGGAAGAGGTCGTCGGCGGAGGGCCGGACGAGCGCGCGCGCACCCGGGCCGTCGTCGTCGCCCACGTACCGGCCCAGCCCTCGCACGACGGCGACCGGACGGCCCGCCGTCTTGCCGCGCACCAGCTCGCTCGCGGAGGCCACCTCGTCGGCGACGGCCGTGACCGTCACGGAGAGGGGACGGCCGTGCGCGTCCGTCCCGCCGCGCAGGTCCTCGGCCACGACGATCCCCGCCGCACCGATCGCGACGTCGACCAGCCCGTCGCGCCACGCACGACCCGCGGTGTCGGTGACGACGACGCCCAGACGGTCGAGCCCGAACCGGTCGCGCAGCGCGGCCCGCAGCGCCCGGGCCGAGGCGTCCGGGTCGAGCGGGAGCAGGAGCACCGTCCCGTCGGGGGTGTTGGAGGCGTCGACCCCGGCCGCGGCCATGACCAGGCCCAGGTGGTTCTCGACGATGCGCAGCGGAGGCTGGCCCGGGCGCTCGCGCGTCGCGACCACGCGCACCGTCTCGTCGGTGATCGCCTGCTCGCGGTCGGCGGCGGCGACCACGCGGCCCTCTGCCTTGGACACGACCTTGCTCGTCACCACGACGACGTCGCCCTCGGCGAGCGCGTCGCCCGGCGGCGCCCCGGCGAGCAGGTCGCCGACGAGCGCGGCGAGGTCGTCGCCCGGGCGCACCTCGCCCAGGCCCGACGGCGCCCACACGGACAGGCGCGCGTCGTCGCCCTCGCGCGCGCTGCCGTCGGGCACGACCGCGCCCGTGCCGCCGGAGGTCATCGCGCCAGCTTCGGAAGGACCTCGCGACCGAAGACCTCGATCCACTCCCGCTGGTTGCGGCCCACGTTGTGGAGGTAGATCCGGTCGAAGCCGAGGTCGACGAACTTCTGGATGTACGCGCGGTGCTCGTCGGGGTCGGCCGAGATGACCATGCGGCCCTCGAAGTCCTCGGGGCGCACGAGCTTGGCCATCTGCTCGAAGTCGTGCGGCGAGCGGATGTCGGCCTTGGGGAACTTCATGCCGCCGTTGGGCCACTCGGTCATCGCGTTCGCGAGCGCCTCCTCGTCGGTCGCCGCCCAGGACAGGTGGAGCTGCAGCACCTTGGGCATCGCCTGCGGGTCCCGGCCGGACTCACGGACGCCGTCGTCGAACTTGCCGAACAGCATGGAGATCTTCTCCAGCGGCGCACCGACCGTGATGAGGCCGTCCGCGTGCCGCCCGGCGCGCTTCGCCGTCACCGGGCCCGCCGTGGCCACGAGGATCTCCGGCGGGACCTCGGGCATGGTCCACAGCCGCGTGGACTCCATCTTGTAGAACTGCCCGGAGTGCTTGACGTCCTTGTTGTCGAGCCCGGACTGGAACAGCTTCTTGATGACGTCGATCGCCTCGAACATGCGGTTGATGCGCTCGGGCGCCTCCGGCCAGTAGCCCGCGACCACGTGCTCGTTGAGCGCCTCGCCCGAGCCCAGGCCGAGCCAGTGCCGCCCGGGGTACATCGCGGCGAGCGTCGCCGACGCCTGGGCCACCATCGCGGGGTGCCAGCGGAACGTCGGCGCCGTGACGCCCGGGCCGAGGTCGCCCCTCGTGCGCTCGCCGAGCGCGGTGAGCACGTTCCAGACGAACGACGACTCGCCCTGCGCGGGGACCCACGGCTGGAAGTGGTCGGCCGCCATGGTGCCGGAGAAGCCGTGCTCCTCCGCGTAGGCCGAGAGCGCGACGGCCTCGGTCGGGTGGAACTGCTCCAGCATCGCGGCATAGCCGATCGTCAGACCCATGAGCCGACCCTAACCCCCCTCGAGCCCGCCCGGGCCGCCGGTCGCGCCGGGCGCGGCCGCCGCCTCACGACGACGTCCGCGCCCGGCGCTCCCACGGCCCTCCGGAGCGCCCGGGTCAGACGTACAGCGGGGTCAGCGCCTCGTACTCCTCGACGGAGCCGTTGCGCAGGCACACCTCGATGATCTGCCGTCCCAGCGGGTCGAGGCCGTCGGTGAGGAACTGCCGGAGCTCGCTCGCGAAGAAGTCGGTGATGATCCGCGCCCCGGTGTCGTAGGCCTCGATCCCCACCTGGGACTGCAGCTCGGGCCGCAGGAACGTCGGCCGCACGAGCTGGCCGTCGATCTTCATCTCGGTGAGCGTGTACCCGAACAGCGGGCAGCGGGCCGGGGTGAGCTCCTCGGGGCGCAGGCGCCCGCCCCCGCGACGGGCGAGGTACTCGCGGGTCAGCCACTCCGCGGCGAAGTCGACCTTGTACGCGCCGATGTGCTGGTTGGGCGTCAGGACGTACCGGGTCCGGTCCGTCTCCACGAACTGGCGCAGCAGGAGGTTCGCGGCCGCGACCTTGGTCCCGGTCGCGAACGGCCAGTACGACCCGACGCCCTCCGCGACCATGCCGCCGTGGGCCAGCGCCTCCGTCGCCGAGCGCGACTCGCCGATCGACGGGTTCTTGTCCCCGCGCGGCGCGACGAGCCGCCAGATCCACGCGAGGGAGGCGGGGACGACGTGGGTCATGCCCATGATCCCGTAGGTCGGGTGGTCCCGGGTGCAGGCCGGCATGCGGGCGCCGAACGTGCGGACGTCGACCTCGGCCGGCCCGGCGACGCCGGTGAGCAGGTGGCGGGGCACGACGACGCGCGGGTTGGGGCAGCGCCGGCCGTCCGAGTCGAGCGTGTGCTCCCAGGGCAGCACCGTGGCGTCGGGAACGCCGTCGATGTTGAAGAACACGAGCGGGACGTCCGGGTGGATGCACGCGCGCTCCAGGTGGGCGTCCTGGCCGTAGCCGGTGAGGTTGTCGACCCGCACGAACCACCCCTCCTCCGCGTCCGTGACGACGAGGCGACCGTCGCCGGTCTGGAGCCCGGCGTGGCACAGGGTCATGTCGTCGGTGACGGGGTCGAGCGCGCTCGTCTCCCCGAGCGTGATGACGTACGGCTCGTCGGTCACGACGTTCGTGCCCAGCAGGATCCGGCCGTCCTCCTGACGCCGGATCTCCTGGCACATCTCGGACTTGCCGCCGCCCGACGCGCCCTCGTGCATGACGACGGTCTCGTTCTCGTACGGCGTGGTGACGCGGACCGACGACGCGTGCGCGGTGACCCAGCCCTCGCGCTCGCCCACGTCGAGCAGGACCGAGAACACGCCCTTCTTCGCGCTCGGACCGGGGTACAGGTTGTAGGCGAACACCTCGTGCAGCGTCTCGGAGCGGTCGTGCACGACGACCTGGCGCCCGCCGAACCGCGTGTGGCGGAACGGCGGGGCGACGTAGAGGATAGAGCGCGGCTCGAACGGCCCGAGCTCGTCGAACGTGGTCCAGCCCTGCAGGTCGACGAGCGCGAGGGCGAAGAACGCCGCGTTGGCCGGGCAGACGGCGAGGGACGGGTAGCCGTGGGTGCGTCCCCCCGCGCGGAACGGCACGACCACCAGCTCCTGGGTCGCGAGCCACGCGAGCGTCTCGTCCTTGACCGGGGCGAACTCCGCACCGAAGACGTCGCGGTAGCGCGGCTTGTCGGTGGGCAGGTCGTCGGCGATGCGCATGCAGTCCGGGTCGCGCCGGCGCATGTAGTCCTCGGGGTAGTTCACCGCGACGCCGTTCCGGCAGCGCACCACCTCGGCCTCGGGGACGAGGGTGCCGTCGGCGTCGTACTCCACGACGAACCGCGGACCGCCGCCAGGGCCGAGCGCGAGGCGGTAGAGCTCCTCGCGCGAGGACGGCACGACGAGGTCCGGGCACGCCGCGAGCGCCCCCTCGAGCGCGGGCGGGAGGACGACGCCCGGTGGCAGGGCGCCGGTCGTGCGCGCGCGGTCGGTGGTCGTGAGGGTCATGGTTGCTCCCGGTGGTCGGCGCGAGGGACGAGATCGAGGTGCGCCCACGAGCACCCGTGTCTTTGCGTGCAGGTTACGAGCCGATGACCAATCACCCCCAGGGACCTTGGACCCGTTGTGACGTGCCCCGCCGATCCGGCCGCGACCCCCCGCGCCGCGCGGACCCCCGATAGCCTCTCGCCGGTGAGCACCTCTCCCCCGCCCCGCGCGACCCTCGACACGCGAGCCCTCGTGGAGCCCGTGGACC
>NZ_JBGNYC010000050.1:0-34107 GCF_051844275.1 Cellulosimicrobium sp. CpK407 | reverse complement strand
CTCCGGCAGGGCGGCAGAACGCCGCGGGGCCCGGGACCGTACGGTCCCGGGCCCTGCGGCGTGGGGTCGCGGAAGACCCCGAGAGTCGATCGAGGAGGCTCAGGCCTCCTTCTTCTCCTCGGCGGCGTCCTCGACGGGCGCGTCCTGGACGTCCTCGGCGGGAGCGTCCTCGACGGCGACGGGAGCGTCCTCGACGGGCGCGTCCTCGACCGCGTCGGCCTTCTTGGCCGGCTTGTCAGCCTTCTTCTTGCTCGCCTTCTCCGCGGCCTTCTCCGCCTCGCGGACGACGGCCTGCTTGGGGCTGACGGGCTCGGTCACGAGCTCGATCACGGCGAGGGGCGCGTTGTCGCCCTTGCGCGTGCCGACCTTCGTGATGCGCGTGTAGCCACCCTCACGCTCCGCCATCTGCGGGGCGATCTCGGTGAACAGCGTGTGCACCACGGACTTGTCGCGCACGACGCGCAGGACGCGACGACGCGCGTGCAGGTCGCCGCGCTTGGCGAACGTGATGAGGCGCTCGGCCACCGGGCGCAGACGCTTCGCCTTGGTCTCGGTGGTCGTGATGCGGCCGTGCTCGAAGAGCTGGGTGGACAGGTTCGCGAGCATCAGGCGCTCGTGAGCCGGTCCGCTGCCGAGCCGGGGGCCCTTGGCGGGGGTAGGCATGGGATGTGCTCCTTGGGAAGTGTTCGCGCCGCAGGTGCGGACCCGGACGCGCTGAGGTGTCTAGAGCCGCAGGCTCAGTACTGCTGCTCGGTGTCCGAGAACGTCGCCTCGTCGTCGCCGTCGTAGTACGCGGCGGCCGACGGGTCGAAGTCGAGCGGCGAGTCCTTGAGGGACAGGCCGAGCTCGGCGAGCTTCTCCTTCACCTCGTTGATGGACTTCGCACCGAAGTTGCGGATGTCCAGCAGGTCCGCCTCGCTGCGTGCGACGAGCTCGCCCACCTGGTGGATGCCCTCGCGCTTGAGGCAGTTGTACGAGCGGATCGTGAGGTTGAGCTCCTCGATCGGCAGCGCCAGGTCCGCGGCGAGAGCCGCGTCCGTCGGCGACGGGCCGATCTCGATGCCCTCGGCCTCGACGTTGAGCTCACGGGCCAGGCCGAAGAGCTCCACCAGCGTCTTGCCCGCCGACGCGAGCGCGTCGCGCGGCGAGATGGCCGGCTTCGTCTCGACGTCCACGACCAGCTTGTCGAAGTCCGTACGCTGCTCGACACGCGTCGCCTCGACCTTGTAGGTCACCTTGAGGACCGGCGAGTAGATCGAGTCGACCGGGATGCGCCCGATCTCGGCGTCGAAGGACTTGTTCTGCGAGGCCGAGACGTACCCACGGCCGCGCTCGACGGTCAGCTCGATCTCGAGCTTGCCCTTGTCGTTGAGCGTGGCGATGTGCAGCTCGGGGTTGTGGACCTCCACACCCGCGGGCGGGACGATGTCCGCCGCGGTGACCGCACCAGCACCCTGCTTGCGCAGGTACATCACGACGGGCTCGTCGTTCTCCGAGGAGACGACGAGGTTCTTGATGTTGAGGATGACCTCGGTCACGTCCTCCTTCACACCCGGCACGGTGGTGAACTCGTGGAGCACACCGTCGATGCGGATGGAGGTGACCGCCGCGCCCGGGATGGACGACAGCAGCGTGCGACGCAGCGAGTTGCCGAGCGTGTAGCCGAAGCCGGGCTCCAGCGGCTCGATGGAGAAGCGCGAACGGTTCTCCGAGATGACCTCTTCGGTCAAGGTGGGGCGCTGTGCGATCAGCACTGGTGGTTTCCTTTCGGTGAGCGTCCGCCATATGACGCTGCACGGTTCAAGGCGAGGTGCGTGCCTGCGGCACGCGGCCCCGGCCGGGACTCTGTCCACCCGGTCGGGAAGGGTGCGTCGACCCCGTCAGGAGGCTGCTGCCCCGTGACGGGCGCCGTCGACGGGCTCCGCCGGTCGGTGACCGGGCGGCCCGTCGACGGCACGCCGACGACGAGGGTCAGACGCGACGACGCTTGGGCGGGCGGCACCCGTTGTGCGCCTGCGGCGTGACGTCCTGGATCGAGCCGACCTCGAGGCCGGCCGACTGCAGCGAGCGGATCGCCGTCTCGCGACCCGAGCCCGGGCCCTTGACGAAGACGTCGACCTTCTTCATGCCGTGCTCCTGCGCCTTGCGGGCAGCGGCCTCGGCCGCGAGGCCGGCGGCGAAGGGGGTCGACTTGCGCGAGCCCTTGAAGCCGACGTCGCCGCCGGAGGCCCACGCGATCACGGCGCCCGACGGGTCCGTGATCGACACGATCGTGTTGTTGAACGTGCTCTTGATGTGCGCCTGGCCGGCGGGGACGTTCTTCTTGTCCTTGCGGCGAGGCTTGCGCCCAGCGGCGGCGCGAGTCTTGGGAGGCATCTTTCGTTTCTCTCCTGGTCTGAGGTGGTCTGACCGCGGGGATCTCCGACCGGGACGACGTGGACCGTGCGGCCGACGTCAGCACCCGAGCGGGGCCCGCCCTGCGGACTGGCTCAGCGGGCCTTCTTCTTGCCGGCCACGGTGCGCTTGGGTCCCTTGCGCGTACGCGCGTTGGTCTTGGTGCGCTGGCCGCGCACGGGCAGGCCGCGGCGGTGACGCAGGCCCTGGTAGGTGCCGATCTCGACCTTGCGGCGGATGTCGGCGGCCACCTCACGACGGAGGTCACCCTCGAGCTTGTAGTTGCCCTCGAGGTAGTCGCGGAGCGCGACGAGCTCGGCGTCGCCGAGGTCCTTCACGCGCGCGTCCGGGCTGATGCCGGTCGCGGCCAGCGTCTGCTGGGCGCGGGTACGGCCGACGCCGTAGATGTAGGTGAGCGCAACCTCGAGCCGCTTGTCGCGGGGGAGGTCGACGCCGATGAGACGTGCCATGTGCCTTTCGGCTCCTCGTGCTTCGTCGGAGGTCTCTCGCACCGCCCTCCCACGGGGAGCTCCGTGGGCCCCGGCCTCCGAGCCGGGGGTTCCCCTGCCTGTGGCGTTCTCCTCCCGGACGCGTGTCCGGGGTGCCGAGCAGGTTCGTGGTGGTGCGCTGGTGGTCGTCCGTCGTCGTGACGGGCGGCCAGGTGACCGCGGTCCCGAGGGACCGTCACCCGTGGCGCAGGCGCGGGCTCAGCCCTGGCGCTGCTTGTGCCGCAGGTTGTCGCAGATCACCATGACGCGACCGTGCCGGCGGATCACCTTGCACTTGTCGCAGATCTTCTTGACGCTGGGCTTGACCTTCATCTTCGTTCCCTCAGTGGTGCCCCGCTCCGGGCGCGACCGACGAGCGGTCCCGGGATCCGGGTGGCGAGGCGGGTGAGTGGGTGGACGCGTGGCGACTACTTGTAGCGGTAGACGATCCGGCCGCGGGACAGGTCGTACGGGCTCAGCTCGACCACGACCCGGTCCTCGGGGAGGATCCGGATGTAGTGCTGGCGCATCTTGCCCGAGATGTGCGCGAGAACCTTGTGACCGTTGGCCAGCTCCACGCGGAACATCGCGTTCGGCAGGGCCTCGACCACGCTGCCCTCGATCTCGATGACACCGTCCTTCTTTGCCATGTCCTCCGCTAACTCTCGTCTGAACTGCTGGTACTCCCGCGCACGCCCGACCCGAGGGTCGTCCGTTCGTGGGAGGTGCGTGGAGCCGCGTGCGAGGATCGGTCGCCCGGGTCCCGAGGGACGGGGGCCGGTCGAACGACGTGCACGGACTACACCCGACGGACCATCCTACGGCATTCGGCAAGAGTCGCGAAACCGTGGCGGGCGCCGGAGGTCGTGCGACGCGTCACTCCCCCGCCGTGCGCCGGGCCGACCAGACAGGTGCCGTGCGGACGCCGGGCCGCGCAGGCGCGGGTCAGGTGCCGGGCGGGTAGAGGGCGTCAGGCCGCCAGGGGTGCGACGCGGACGCCGAGCTCCGCGAGCTCGGCCGCGCCGCCGTCGGGTGCGGTGAGGACCCAGATCCCCTCGTCGAGGATCGCGACGCTGTGCTCCCAGTGCGCGGCACGGGCGCCGTCGTCGGTCACGACCGTCCAGTCGTCCTCGCAGACCTCGGTGAACCGGTCGCCGAGGGTCAGCATCGGCTCGATCGCGAGGCACATGCCCGGGCGCAGCCGCGGGCCCTTCTCACGCGTGCGGTAGTTCGGGACGTCGGGCGGCTGGTGCATCGCGGAGCCGATGCCGTGGCCCACGTACTCCTCGACGATCCCGTAGGAGACGCCGTCGGACTCTCCCGAGACCCGGACCGAGTCCTCGATCGCGGCACCCACGTCGCCGAGCCGCTCGCTCGTGGCGAGCGCGGCGATGCCCGCCCACATCGCGCGGCGCGTGGCCTCGACGAGCGCCTCGTCGCGCGGCTCGCCCTCCCCGAGGACGAAGGAGACGGCCGAGTCGCCGTGCCAGCCGTCGACGATCGCCCCGCAGTCGACGGAGACGATGTCGCCCGGACGCAGCTCGCGCGGACCGGGGATGCCGTGCACGACCTCGTCGTTCACGGACACGCACAGCGACGCCGGGTATCCCTCGTAGCCGAGGAACGACGGCGTCGCGCCGGCGTCGGCGATCACCGCGGCGGCGAGCGCGTCCAGGTCGGCCGTCGTCATGCCCGGGCGGACGGTCTCACGGACCGTCTCGAGCGCCCGCGCGACCACGAGGCCGGCGCTGCGCATGGACCGGACCTGGTCGTGCGTCTTGTACTCGATGCGCTCGCGACCGAACACCCTGCTGCTCCCCAGAACCTGACGGACGAACGGACGGCGCTCAGCCGACGAGCGCGGCCAGCGCCGAGACGATGCGTCCGGTGATCTCGTCGACGTCGCCGATGCCGTCGACACGCACGAGCAGGCCGCGCTCGTCGTAGGCGGACGTGAGCGGCGCCGTCTGCTCGGCGTAGATGTCGAGGCGGCGCGCGATGGCCTCCTCGGTGTCGTCCTCGCGGCCCTCGATCTCCGCGCGCTTCGCCAGTCGGGCGAGGAGCTCGTCGCGGTCGGCCGTGAGCTCCACGACGCCGTCGAGCGCGACACCCAGGTCGGCGAGGATCGCGTCGAGCTCGACGACCTGGGCCGCGTTGCGGGGGTACCCGTCGAGGATGAACCCCTGCGCCGCGTCGTCCTGGGCGAGACGGTCGCGCACCATCGCGTTCGTCACCGAGTCGGGGACGAGGTCGCCCTTCGCGGTGTACTCCTGCGCGAGCCTGCCGAGCTCCGTACCGCCCTTGATGTTCGCCCGGAAGATGTCTCCGGTCGAGATCGCAGGGATGGCGAGCTGCTCGGCGAGCCGGGCGGCCTGCGTCCCCTTGCCCGCGCCCTGCGGGCCCATGATGACGAGACGCGCGGGACGCGAGGTGGACTGGCCGTCGGTGGCGTTGCTCAACGGAGGAACCCTTCGTAGTGGCGCTGCTGCAGCTGGGAGTTGATCTGCTTGACCGTCTCCAGGCCGACGCCGACGACGATGATGATCGAGGAGCCACCGAACGGGATGTTCGTGCTCACGCCGAGCCCGATGAGGACCAGCGTCGGCAGCAGGGCGACGAGCGCGAGGTAGATGGAGCCCGCGGACGTGATGCGGGTGATGACGTAGTCGAGGTACTCGGCGGTCGGCCGCCCGGCACGGATGCCGGGGATGAAGCCGCCGTACTTCTTCATGTTGTCCGCGACCTCGTCCGGGTTGAACGTGATCGACGTGTAGAAGAAGCAGAAGAACAGGATCATCAGCACGTACAGCACGATGTGCAGCGGCGCGGCCGGGTCGGCCAGGTTCGTGCTGACCCAGATGACCCAGTCGGCGCTCTGGTCGCCGAACTGCGCGATGAGGCCCGGGACCGCGAGCAACGAGGCCGCGAAGATGACCGGGATGACGCCGGCCATGTTGATCTTGATCGGGATGTAGGTGCTCGACCCGCCGTACATGCGGCGCCCGACCATGCGCTTGGCGTACTGGACGGGGACGCGGCGCTGGGACTGCTCGACGAACACGACCAGGCCGATGACGACCACGATGACCGCGATCATGATGATGAAGTTCGTCGCGCCGTTCGCACCACCGGCGATCGACCACAGGGCGGTCGGGAAGCTCGCGGCGATCGACGTGAAGATGAGGAGCGACATGCCGTTGCCGACGCCGCGCTCGGTGATGAGCTCGCCGAGCCACATGATGAGGCCGGTGCCCGCGGTCATGGTGATGACCATGAGCGCCATCGTCAGGAAGCTGCCGTCGGGGATGACGTCCACCGAGCAGCCCTGGAAGAGCAGGCCGTTGCGCGCCGTCGTGATGACGGTCGTCGACTGGAGGATGGCGAGGGCGATCGTCAGGTAGCGCGTGTACTGCGTGAGCTTCGCCTGGCCCGACTGGCCCTCCTTGTGGAGCGCCTCGAATCGAGGGATCACGACGCGCAGCAGCTGGACGATGATGCTCGCGGTGATGTACGGCATGATGCCGAGCGCGAAGATCGACAGCTGGAGCAGGGCGCCACCACTGAAGAGGTTGACGAGGCCGAGCAGGTCGTTGCCGTCGGCGGTCTCCGCGATGCACTGCTGCACGTTGGGGTAGTCCACACCCGGCGTGGGGATGAACGACCCCACCCGGAAGATCGCCATGATCGCGATCGTGAACAGCAGCTTGCGCCGCAGGTCGGGCGTCCGGAAAGCCCGGGCGAATGCGCTGAGCACCTATCCTCCTGGCCCGCCGAGGCGGGATGTCGTGTCGCCGGGAGGCCCGGCGAGGTGTGACGCACGGCACGGGCGCCAAGAGGCACCCTAGCCGTAGCGCCGCGTCGAACGGCAAGTCGGTCCCGACGACCGGACGGACCGACCGTGGACCTGCGAGTGACGGCGGTCACCCCGGGGTGCGGGGAGACAACCGTCGGAGAGTCTAACCGTGGCGCGCTGCCGGACGGACCACGGGTCGTGCGGGAGGGCCTCCCCAGACGCGGACAGGGCCGACGGCGCGAGCGCGCCACCGGCCCTGTCCAGGGGTGTCAGTCCTCCGAGACCGAACCGCCGGCCGCGAGGATCTTCTCGCGCGCGGCGCCCGAGAGGGCGTCGACCGCGACCTCGAGCTTGACGGTGATCTCGCCCGTGCCGAGCACCTTGACGAGCTGGCCCTTGCGGACCGCGCCCTTCGCGACGAGGTCCTCGACGGTGACCTGGCCACCCTCGGGGTACAGCGCCGCGAGCTTGTCCAGGTTCACGACCTGGTACTCGGTGCGGAACGGGTTCTTGAAGCCGCGCAGCTTCGGGAGGCGCATGTGCAGAGGCATCTGCCCGCCCTCGAAGCGCTCGGGAACCTGGTAACGAGCCTTCGTACCCTTGGTACCGCGGCCCGCCGTCTTACCCTTCGACGCCTCACCACGACCCACGCGGGTCTTGGCCTTCTTGGCGCCGGGAGCCGGACGCAGGTGGTGGATCTTGAGCGTGCCGCCGGCACCCTCGGTCTGCTTGCCCGACTGCTTCTCGGCAGTCGCGGCCTCCGCCTTCGCGGGGGCCTTGGCAGCAGCCTTCTTCTTCGGAGCCTCGGCGGTCTCCTTGGTGGCCTTCTCAGCCATGGTCACTCGACCTCCTCAACGGTGACGAGGTGCGCCACCGTCGCGACCATGCCGCGGATCTCCGGGCGGTCCTCCTTCACGGCGGTGTCGCCGATCCGCTTGAGGCCCAGAGTGCGCAGCGTGTCGCGCTGGTTCTGCTTGCCGCCGATGGCGGACTTCGTCTGGGTCACCTTGAGCCTGGCCATCAGGCGTTCACCCCCGCAGCACGGGCACGCAGGAGCGCGGCCGGGGCCACGTCCTCGAGCGGGAGACCACGGCGCGCGGCGACAGCCTCGGGCTGCTCCAGGTTGCGCAGGGCCTCGACGGTCGCGTGCACGATGTTGATCGCGTTCGACGAGCCGAGCGACTTGCTCAGCACGTCGTGGATGCCGGCGCACTCCAGCACGGCGCGCACCGGACCACCGGCGATCACACCGGTACCGGGAGCGGCCGGACGGAGGAAGACGACGCCGGCGGCGGCCTCACCCTGGATGGGGTGCGGGATGGTGCCCTGGATGCGCGGGACCTTGAAGAAGTTCTTCTTGGCCTCCTCGACACCCTTGGCGATCGCCGCGGGCACCTCCTTCGCCTTGCCGTAGCCGACACCGACGGTGCCGTCGCCGTCGCCCACCACGACCAGCGCGGTGAAGCTGAAGCGACGGCCGCCCTTGACGACCTTGGCGACGCGGTTGATGGTGACGACGCGCTCGACGAAGGCGTTCTTCTCGGCTGCGTCGCCACGGCGACCGTCGCGACGGTCACCACGACGGTCGTCGCGGCGCCCCCCGCGCGCGTTCTGGTCGCTCGACTCGTTGGCGGCACCCGTGGGGGCGCCGGTGTTGCTGCGCTGCCCTGCAGCCATCAGAGAATCCTTTGCTTCCGTGTGGGGATGGTCGGCGTCGTCACAGGGACAGACCGCCCTCGCGGGCGCCGTCGGCGACCGCAGCGACCCGACCGTGGTACTTGTTGCCGCCACGGTCGAAGACGACCGCGTCGACGCCCTTGGCCTTCGCACGCTCGGCGACGAGCTCGCCGACCTTGCGGGCCTTGGCGCTCTTGTCGCCGTCGAGCGCACGCAGGTCCGCCTCGAGCGACGAGGCCGACGCGACCGTCTGACCGATCGTGTCGTCCACGACCTGGGCCGTGATGTGGCGCGTGGAGCGCGTCACCACGAGGCGCGGACGAGCGGCGGTCCCCTTGATCTTCTTGCGCAGGCGGAGGTGGCGGCGCTGACGCGCGACGGCCTTGCCCTTGCCGAGAACCTTCAGAGCCATCGTTACTTACCAGCCTTTCCGACCTTGCGGCGGACGACCTCGCCGGCGTAACGCACACCCTTGCCCTTGTACGGCTCGGGCTTGCGGATCTTGCGGATGTTCGCTGCGACCTCGCCGACCTGCTGCTTGTCGATGCCGGAGACCGAGAACTTCGTCGGGCTCTCGACCGCGAACGCGATGCCCGCGGGTGGCGTCACGACGACCGGGTGGCTGAAGCCGAGGGCGAACTCGAGGTCCGAGCCCTTGGCCGTCACGCGGTAACCGGTGCCGACGATCTCGAGCTTCTTCTCGTAGCCCTGCGTCACGCCCTCGACGATGTTCGCCAGGAGGGTGCGCGTGAGGCCGTGCAGCGCGCGGGACTCGCGCTCGTCGTTCGGGCGCGTCACCACGAGGGTGCCGTCCTCCTGAGCGACCTGGATGGGGGCGGGCACGTGGTGCTCGAGGGAGCCCTTGGGGCCCTTCACGGTCACGAGCGCACCGCTGATGGTGACGTCCACTCCGGCGGGAACCGGAACGGGGATCTTGCCGATTCGAGACATGGCGTATCTCCTTTCCGGATTACCAGACGTAGGCGAGGACTTCGCCGCCCACGCCCTTCTTGGCGGCCTGCTTGTCGGTGAGCAGGCCGGAGGACGTGGACAGGATCGCCACGCCCAGGCCGCCGAGAACCTTCGGCAGCTCGGTCGACTTGGCGTACTTGCGCAGGCCCGGCTTGGACACGCGGCGCACGCCGGCGAGGCTGCGCTCACGGTTCGGGCCGAACTTCAGCTGGATGGTGAGGTTCTTGCCCACCGTCGCGTCCTCGACGCTCCAGCCGGAGATGTAGCCCTCGGCCTGGAGGATCTCGGCAATGTGCGACTTCAGCTTCGAGTACGGCATGGTCACCGTCTCGTGGTAAGCCGAGTTCGCGTTCCGCAGACGCGTCAGCATGTCTGCGATCGGGTCGGTCATCGTCATCGGGCTCTAGCCCTTCCTCGACGTGGTATCCGGGCGGGAGCGCGCCGTGCGGCGCGCTCCGCCAGGACCTACGACGTAGTTGTTACCAGCTGCTCTTGGTGACGCCGGGAAGCTCGCCACGGTGGGCCATCTCGCGCACGCAGATGCGGCACAGGCCGAACTTGCGGTACACCGAGTGCGGGCGACCGCACTTCTGGCACCGGGTGTAGGCGCGGACCGCGAACTTCGGCTTGGCGGCCGCCTTGTTGATCAGGGCCTTCTTCGCCATGTCAGTTCTCCTTGAAGGGGAAGCCGAGACGGCGCAGCAGGGAGCGGCCCTCGTCATCGGTCGTCGCCGTGGTCACGATCGTGATGTCCATACCGCGGACACGGTCGATCTTGTCCTGGTCGATCTCGTGGAACATGGACTGCTCCGTGAGACCGAACGTGTAGTTGCCGTGCCCGTCGAACTGCTTGGGCGACAGGCCGCGGAAGTCGCGGATGCGCGGCAGGGCGATCGACAGGAGGCGGTCCAGGAACTCCCACATGCGGTCGCCGCGCAGCGTGACGTGCGCGCCGATCGGCATGCCCTCGCGCAGCTTGAACTGCGCGATGGACTTGCGGGCCTTGGTCACCTGCGGCTTCTGGCCGGTGATCGCGGACAGGTCGCGGATGGCGCCCTCGATGAGCTTCGAGTCCTTGGCGGCGTCACCGACACCCATGTTCACGACGATCTTCGTGACGCGGGCGACCTGGTTGACGTTCTCGTGCCCGAACTCCTCGCGCAGACCGGCGACGATCTCCTCGCGGTAGCGCTGCTTCAGGCGAGGCACCTCGGGGGCAACGATCTCGGTGCTCATCAGATGTCCTTCCCGGAGCGCTTGGCGACACGCACGCGCACGGTGCGCTTGCGGCCGTCACGCTCGACCTCTTCGGTGCGGTACCCGACGCGGGTGCCCTTCTTGGTCTCCGGGTCGACGACCATCACGTTGCTGATGTGGATCGGCGCCTCGACGGTCTCGATCCCACCGGTCCGCGTGCCGCGCTGCGACTGGCCGACCTTGGTGTGCTTGGTGATGCGCTGGACGCCCTCGACGATGACGCGGTCACGGTCGGTGAGCACCTCGAGGACGCGGCCCTGCTTGCCCTTGTCCTTGCCGGCGATGACGACGACGAGGTCGCCCTTCTTGATCTTGGCCATGGTCAGAGCACCTCCGGAGCCAGCGAGATGATCTTCATGAACCGCTTGTCGCGCAGCTCGCGCCCGACCGGGCCGAAGATGCGCGTCCCGCGCGGCTCGCCGTCGTTCTTGAGGATCACGGCGGCGTTCTCGTCGAACTTGATGTAGGAACCGTCCGGACGACGGCGCTCCTTGGCGGTGCGGACGACGACGGCCTTGACCACGTCACCCTTCTTCACGTTGCCGCCCGGGATCGCGTCCTTGACGGTTGCGACGATGACGTCGCCGATTCCGGCGTAGCGACGGCCCGAGCCACCGAGAACGCGGATGCAGAGAATCTCCTTGGCACCCGTGTTGTCGGCGACACGAAGTCGCGACTCCTGCTGGATCATGTAATGAACTCCTGTCGTCGAGCCGGTTCTCGCGCGGGGCGAGCCTTGCCGAACGGGTAGCTGTCAGTGCCGGGTCCCTCGCGGGTGAACCGGCCAGGACCGGGCGGTGGACCCGCCCGACCTGTCCTCACTGGTTGCCGCACCGCGGTGCGGCACGAGAGCGGTCGTGACGAGCGAGCGAGCCCGCCCGTCACGACCGGTGGATCACTTGGCCTTCTCGAGGATCTCCGCGAGGCGCCACCGCTTGGTCGCGGACAGCGGGCGGGTCTCCATGATGAGCACCAGGTCGCCCACGCCGGCAGAGTTCTGCTCGTCGTGCGCCTTGACCTTGCTCGTGCGGCGGATGACCTTGCCGTAGAGCGGGTGCTTGACCCGGTCCTCGACCTCGACCACCACGGTCTTGTCCATCTTGTCGCTCACGACGTAGCCGCGGCGCGTCTTGCGGTTCGCGCGCTCCTCGGCCGCCTCGGGCGCGTTCGTTGCGTTCTCGCTCATTCCAGCCTCACTCACTCGGCACTCGGCGCGGTACGGATGCCGAGCTCGCGCTCACGCAGGATCGTGTAGATCCGCGCGATGTCGCGGCGGACGGCCTTGAGGCGCCCGTGGCTCTCCAGCTGGCCGGTGGCCGACTGGAAGCGGAGGTTGAAGAGCTCCTCCTTGACCTTCTTGAGCTCGGCGACGAGCGTCTCGTCGTCCATGGCGTCGAGGTCGACGGGGGCGAGCCCCTTCGTTCCGATTGCCATCAGTTGCCACCACCCTCGCGCACCACGAAACGGCACTTCATCGGGAGCTTGTGGATCGCGCGACGCATCGCCTCGCGAGCCAGGTCCTCCGGGACACCGGCCAGCTCGAAGACGATGCGGCCGGGCTTGACATTGGCGACCCACCACTCGGGCGAACCCTTACCGGAACCCATGCGGGTCTCGGCAGGCTTCTTGGTCAGGGGACGGTCCGGGTAGATGTTGATCCAGACCTTGCCGCCACGCTTGATGTGGCGGGTCATCGCGATACGAGCAGCCTCGATCTGACGGTTGGTGACGTACGCCGGCTCGAGAGCCTGGATGCCGTACTCGCCGAACGCGATCTGCGTGCCACCCTTCGCCGCGCCGGAGCGCGACGGGTGGTGCTGCTTGCGGTGCTTGAGCCTGCGCGGGATCAGCATGACTCAGGCCTCCGTTCCGGTCTCAGGGGCCTTCGCCTCCGCGGCAGGAGCGGACTGCTCAGCCGCGGCCGGCGCCTCGGACCCGGAGGTCCGCTCGCCCGAACGCTCGGGACGACGGCCACCACCACGACGGTCGCCGCCACGCTCACCGCGCGGGCCGCCACGGCCCTGGCGCGGAGCGGCCGTGGCCTGCTGCGCGGCGAACTCCTTCTCGGTGACGTCGCCCTTGTAGATCCAGACCTTCACGCCGATGCGGCCGAAGGTCGTGCGGGCCTCGAAGAAGCCGTAGTCGATGTACGCGCGGAGCGTGTGCAGCGGCACACGACCCTCGCGGTAGAACTCCGACCGGCTCATCTCCGCGCCGCCGAGGCGGCCGGAGACCTGCACGCGGATGCCCTTGGCACCGGCGCGCTGCGCCGACTGGATGCCCTTGCGCATCGCACGACGGAACGAGACGCGGCTCGCGAGCTGCTCGGCGATGCCCTGGGCGACGAGCTGCGCGTCGACCTCGGCGTTCTTCACCTCGAGGATGTTGAGCTGCACCTGCTTGCCGGTGAGCTTCTCCAGCTCGCCGCGGATGCGGTCCGCCTCGGCGCCGCGGCGACCGATGACGATGCCGGGGCGCGCCGTGTGGATGTCCACGCGGACGCGGTCACGGGTGCGCTCGATCTCGACCTTGGAGATGCCTGCGCGCTCGAGACCGGTGCTCATGAGCTTGCGGATCTGGACGTCCTCGCGGACGTAGTCGCGGTACCGCTGTCCGGGCTTGGTGCTGTCGGCGAACCAGCGCGACCGGTGGTCGGTGGTGATGCCGAGGCGGTACCCGTGCGGGTGAACCTTCTGTCCCACTATCGGGCACTTCCCTTCGTGTTCTCACGCGGAGCGACGACCACGGTGATGTGGCTGGTGCGCTTGAGGATGCGGTTCGCACGGCCCTGGGCCCGCGGGCGGAAACGCTTGAGGGTCGGACCCTCGTCGACGAACGCCTCACGCACGACGAGCTCCTGCTCCTCGAACGCCTCGCTCGCACGGTCTGCCTTCACCCGGGCGTTCGCGATGGCGCTCTCCACGACCTTGCGGACGGGCTCGCTCGCCGCCTGCGGTGCGAACTTCAGCACCGCGACGGCCTCGGAGGCCTGCTTGCCACGGATGAGGTCCACGACGCGCCGGGCCTTCTGGGGCGTGACACGGACGAACCGCGCCTGCGCCTTGGCTTCCATTGCTGTCCTGCCTTCTTGTCTCTTGACCGTCCAGGTCGTCACCAGACTGACCCGGGGGTCAGCGGCGACGACCCTTCTTGTCGTCCTTCACGTGGCCGCGGAAGGTCCGCGTGGGAGCGAACTCGCCGAGCTTGTGGCCGACCATCGACTCGGTGACGAACACCGGCGTGTGCTTGCGACCGTCGTGCACGGCGAACGTGTGACCGAGGAAGTCGGGCGTGATGACCGACCGACGGGACCAGGTCTTGATGACGTTCTTGGTCCCCTTCTCGTTCTGAGCGTCCACCTTCTTCTGCAGGTGGCCGTCGACGAAGGGGCCCTTCTTCAGGCTACGAGGCATGTCTCCAGGCTCCTATCAGCGCTTCTTGCCGGTACGGCGACGACGCACGATCAGCTTGTCGCTCGGCTTGTTCGGACGGCGGGTACGGCCCTCCGGCTGGCCCCACGGGCTCACCGGGTGGCGACCACCGGACGTCTTGCCCTCACCACCACCGTGCGGGTGGTCGATCGGGTTCATGGCGACACCGCGGACGGTCGGGCGCTTGCCCTTCCAGCGCATGCGGCCGGCCTTGCCCCAGTTGATGTTCGACTGCTCGGCGTTGCCCACCTCGCCGACCGTCGCGCGGCAGCGCAGGTCGACGTTGCGGATCTCGCCGGAGGGCATGCGGAGCTGCGCGTACGGCCCGTCCTTGGCGACGAGCTGCACGGAGGCACCGGCCGAGCGGGCGATCTTCGCGCCGCCACCGGGCTTGAGCTCGATGGCGTGGATGACCGTACCGGTCGGGATGTTGCGCAGCGGCAGGTTGTTGCCGGGCTTGATGTCCGCGCCCGCACCGTTCTCGACGACGTCGCCCTGCTTGAGCTTGGCCGGCGCGATGATGTAGCGCTTCTCGCCGTCCGCGTAGTGCAGGAGCGCGATGCGCGCCGTGCGGTTGGGGTCGTACTCGATGTGCGCGACCTTGGCGGGCACGCCGTCCTTGTCGTGGCGACGGAAGTCGATCACGCGGTACGCACGCTTGTGGCCACCACCCTTGTGACGGGTGGTGATCCGGCCGGAGCTGTTGCGGCCGCCGCTCTTCGAGAGCGGGCGGACCAGAGACTTCTCCGGCTGCGAGCGCGTGATCTCGGCGAAGTCGGCGACGCTCGCGCCGCGGCGGCCGGGCGTCGTCGGCTTGTACTTACGGATTCCCATGGGGATCTGTCCTCAATCTGCTCTCGTCGGCTCAGCCGAAGATGTCGATCGTGCCCTCGCGGAGGGTGACGATCGCACGCTTGGTGTCCTTGCGCTTGCCCAGGCCGAAACGCGTGCGACGCGTCTTGCCCTTGCGGTTGATCGTGTTCACCGAGGCCACCTTGACGGAGAAGATCTGCTCGACGGCGATCTTGATCTCGGTCTTGTTGGCCCGCGGGTCGACGACGAACGTGTACTTGCCCTCGTCGAGCAGGCCGTAGCTCTTCTCGGAGACGACCGGCGCGAGGATCACGTCACGGGGGTCCTTGGTCACGGTGGTCACTTCGCGGCCTCCTCGGCAGCAGTCTCGTCCGCCTCGGTGGAGGTGGCGACGGCCTTCGCGGAGCGACCCGTGGCCGGGCCCGCCAGGAACGCGTCGAGCGCGCCCTGCGTGAAGACGACGTCGTCGGAGACGAGCACGTCGTAGGTGTTGAGCTGGTCGGCCACCAGGAGGTGGACCTGCTCGACGTTCCGCAGCGACTTGATCGTCAGCTCGTCGCCACGCTCGGTGACCACGAGGACGTGCTTGCGCTCGGAGAGCTTGGCGAGCGTCGAGACGGCGGTCTTGGTCGACGGCAGGCCGTCGACGCCGAAGCCGGTCACGACGTGGACACGGCCGTTGCGGGCGCGGTCCGAGAGGGCACCGCGGAGCGCGGCGGCCTTCATCTTCTTGGGCGTCCGCTGGTCGTACGAGCGCGGCGTCGGGCCGTGGACGGTGCCACCGCCGGCGAACTGCGGCGCACGGGTCGAACCCTGGCGGGCGCGGCCGGTGCCCTTCTGCTTGTACGGCTTGCGACCACCACCGCGGACCTCGCCGCGGCTCTTGGTGTCGTGGGTGCCCTGGCGTGCAGCGGCACGCTGGGCGACGACGACCTGGTGGATCAGCGGGACGTTGAGCTCGACGTCGAACACCTCGGCGGGGAGCTCGGCGGTGCCGGCCTTCTTGCCCTTGGGGTCCAGCACGTCAACGGTCAGAGCGGACATGGTGTTCACGCTCCCTTCGCGGCGCTGCGCACGAGGACGACGCCGCCCTTGGGGCCGGGAACCGCGCCCTTGACGAGCAGCAGACCCTTCTCGGCGTCGACCGCGTGGACGGTCAGGTTCTGGGTGGTCTGGCGGGCGTTGCCCATGCGACCGGCCATGCGCAGGCCCTTGAACACGCGCGACGGGGTCGAGGCCCCACCGATCGAGCCCGGCTTGCGGTGGTTGCGGTGCGCACCGTGCGAGGCGCCCACGCCGGAGAAGCCGTGGCGCTTCATGACACCGGCGGTGCCCTTGCCCTTGGTCGTGCCCACGACGTCGACCACGGCGCCGGCCTCGAAGGCCTCCGCGGTGATCTCCTGGCCGAGCGAGTACTCGGCGGCGTCGGTGGTACGGACCTCGGCGACGTGACGGCGCGGCGTGACGCCGGCCTTCTCGAAGTGGCCCTTGAGCGGCTTCGTGACCTTGCGCGGGTCGATCTGGCCGTAGGCGAGCTGCACGGCGGCGTACCCGTCGGCGTCGGCCGTGCGCACCTGCGTCACGACGTTCGTCCCGACGGCGACGACGGTCACGGGCACGAGGCGACCGGCCTCGTCCCAGAGCTGCGTCATCCCGAGCTTCGTGCCGAGCACCGCGGTGACCGGGCGCGCGTTCTGCTGGGGAATAGTCATGATGTCCTCCAGCCTCAGAGCTTGATCTCGATGTTCACGTCGGCAGGCAGGTCGAGACGCATGAGCGAGTCGACGGCCTTCGGCGTGGGATCGATGATGTCGATCAGCCGCTTGTGCGTGCGCATCTCGAAGTGCTCGCGGCTGTCCTTGTACTTGTGAGGCGACCGGATGACGCAGAAGACGTTCTTCTCCGTCGGCAGCGGCACCGGACCCACGACCGTTGCACCAGCGCGCGTCACCGTGTCGACGATCTTGCGCGCCGAGCTGTCGATGACCTCGTGGTCGTAGGACTTGAGCCGGATGCGGATCTTCTGTCCCGCCATGGCGTCGTCTGACTCTCTCTCTCGAACCGCTAGCTGTCCGACCCCCGCGCTCGGGCGTGTCGCGTAGTCGCGACGCACCTGGGCGCACGCGCCGAGAGACGCAGGGCCGTTGGATATGTGGACCAGCGTCCGCACCGTGCTGACGCACGGCTCCGCGGAGCAGACCACAACGTTTGTGCGAGCCTGGTCGGAACGTGTGTTCCGCGGGGTACTCGATCCATGGCGACAGAGAGCTCAACCCGCAGACCCGGGACGAGATCCCGGGGTCCTGGTCCTCCTCGGGAGGACCGGTTCAACACACTGTTCGACACGTGAAAGAGCGCACCCGTAACAGGCAACCTGAACAGTCTGCCACACGAAGCCCGCCCGGGCCAAGTCGAGACCGGGGCGGGTGCTGTGACGGTGACCGCAGGTGTGACCGCGGTGCCACCGCACAGGGCGGCGGACCGCAGGCCGAAGGCCCGGCCCCGCGGACGGGACCGGGCCTTCGACGAGTGCTGCGGAGGCAGCGTCAGATCACTTGAGGATCTTGGTGACGCGGCCCGAGCCGACGGTGCGGCCACCCTCGCGGATGGCGAAGCCGAGGCCCTCCTCCATGGCGATCGGCTGGATGAGCTCGACCGTCATCTCGGTGTTGTCGCCGGGCATGACCATCTCGGTGCCCTCGGGCAGCGTGATGACGCCGGTGACGTCGGTGGTCCGGAAGTAGAACTGCGGACGGTAGTTCGAGTAGAACGGGTTGTGACGGCCACCCTCGTCCTTGCCCAGGATGTAGACCTGCGCCTCGAAGTTGGTGTGCGGGGTGATCGAGCCCGGCTTGACGACGACCTGGCCGCGCTCGACGTCCTCGCGCTTGATGCCGCGCAGGAGCAGACCGGTGTTGTCGCCGGCCTGAGCCTGGTCCATCTGCTTGTGGAACGTCTCGATGCCCGTGACCGTGGTCTTCTGGGGCGCGCGGATGCCGACGATCTCGACGTCCGAGTTGAGGTCGAGCGTGCCACGCTCCACCTTGCCGGTGACGACGGTGCCACGACCGGTGATCGTGAAGACGTCCTCGACGGGCATGAGGAACGGCTTGTCGAGCTCGCGGACGGGCTCCGGGACGTTCTCGTCCACGGCCTCCATGAGCTCGAGGATCTTCGCGGTCCACTCGGGGTCGCCCTCGAGCGCCTTGAGACCCGACACGCGCACGACCGGCGCGTTGTCGCCGTCGAACTCCTGCGAGGAGAGGAGCTCGCGCACCTCCATCTCGACGAGCTCGAGGATCTCCTCGTCGTCGACCATGTCCGACTTGTTCAGCGCGACGAGCAGGTACGGCACGCCGACCTGGCGGGCGAGCAGGACGTGCTCGCGCGTCTGGGCCATCGGGCCGTCGGTCGCGGCGACCACCAGGATCGCGCCGTCCATCTGGGCGGCACCGGTGATCATGTTCTTGATGTAGTCGGCGTGACCCGGGGCGTCGACGTGCGCGTAGTGGCGCTTCGGCGTCTCGTACTCGATGTGCGCGATGTTGATCGTGATACCGCGCTGCTTCTCCTCGGGAGCCGCGTCGATCTCGTCGAAGTTGCGCTGCGTGTTCGCCGGCAGGTCCGGGTACGTGTCCGCGAGCGTCTTCGAGATCGCCGCCGTGAGCGTCGTCTTACCGTGGTCGACGTGACCGATGGTGCCGACGTTGACGTGCGGCTTGGTCCGCTCGAACTTGGCCTTAGCCACTGGGGTCCTCCTGGGACTTGGGTAGATGTGCCGAACGTTGCGAATGTCGACCGAGAGATCTTACATCCGCGGGGCGTTGCGGTTTCCTACAGGTTGATGGTTGTGCGGGTCTTCGACCTGTGGGGACTCACTCGCCCCGGGTCTTCTTGATGATCTCTTCGGCAACGTTCCGAGGAACCTCGGCGTAGCTGTCGAACTGCATCGAGTACACCGCGCGCCCCTGGGTCTTGGACCGGAGGTCACCGATGTACCCGAACATCTCTGACAACGGTACTTGGGCCCGGACGACCTTCACACCCGTCGCGTCCTCCATGGACTGGATCATTCCACGACGTGAGTTCAGGTCGCCGATGACGTCGCCCATGTACTCCTCGGGCGTACGCACCTCGACCGCCATCACCGGCTCCAGCAGAACCGGGTCCGCCCGCTTGACGCCCTCCTTGAGGACCATCGAGCCGGCGATCTTGAACGCCATCTCCGAGGAGTCGACCTCGTGGTAGGCGCCGTCGAGCAGGGTCGCCTTCACCCCGACCAGCGGGAAGCCGGCGAGCACGCCGAGCTCCATCGCGGACTGGATACCGGCGTCGACGCTCGGGATGTACTCGCGCGGGATGCGACCACCGGTGACGGCGTTGGAGAACTCGTAGAGCTCGCCCTCGGCCGTGTCGAGCGGCTCGAAGGTCACCTGGACCTTCGCGAACTGCCCGGACCCACCGGTCTGCTTCTTGTGCGTGTACTCGATCTTCTCCGCCTTGCGGCGGATGGTCTCGCGGTACGCGACCTGCGGCTTGCCGACGTTGGCCTCGACCTTGAACTCGCGACGCATGCGGTCGACGAGGATGTCGAGGTGGAGCTCGCCCATGCCGCCGATGACGGTCTGGCCGGTCTCGTCGTCCAGCTTGACGCGGAACGTCGGGTCCTCCTCGGCGAGCTTCTGGATCGCCGTGGAGAGCTTCTCCTGGTCAGCCTTCGTCTTCGGCTCGATCGCGACGTCGATGACGGGCTCCGGGAAGCTCATCGACTCGAGGATCACCGGGTTCGCCATGTCGCTCAGCGTGTCACCGGTCGTCGTGTCCTTGAGGCCGATGACCGCGTAGATGTGACCGGCGCTCGCCTCGTCGACCGGGTTCTCCTTGTTGGAGTGCATCTGGAAGATCTTGCCGATGCGCTCCTTCTTGCCCTTGGTCGAGTTCGCGACCTGCTGGCCGGGCTCGACGCGACCGGAGTACACGCGCACGTAGGTGAGCTTGCCGAAGAACGGGTGCGCCGCGACCTTGAAGGCGAGCGCGGAGAACGGCTCCGAGGCGTCGGGGTGACGCTGGACGACCTTCTCCTCGTCCTTGGGGTCGTGACCGTCGATCGCCGGCACGTCGAGGGGCGACGGCAGGTAGTCGATGACCGCGTCGAGCATGGGCTGGACGCCCTTGTTCTTGAACGCGGAACCGCAGAGGACCGGGAACGCCTCGCCCGCGATGACGAGCTTGCGGATGCCGGACTTGATCTCGGCGACCGTCAGCTCCTCGCCGCCGAGGTACTTCTCCAGCAGCTCCTCGTCGGCCTCGGCGACGGCCTCGACGAGCTCGCTGCGGTACCGCTCGGCCTTCTCGACCAGGTCCGCGGGGATCTCCTCGGTGTCGTACGCCTCGCCGAGCTGGGTCTCCCCGTGCCAGACGAGCGCCTTCATCTCGATGAGGTCGACGACGCCGGTGAAGTCGCTCTCGGCGCCGATCGGCAGCTGGATGACCAGCGGCTTGGCCTTGAGACGGTTGATGATGGTGTCGACGGTGAAGTAGAAGTCCGCGCCGAGCTTGTCCATCTTGTTGACGAAGCAGATGCGGGGGACGTTGTACTTGTCCGCCTGGCGCCACACCGTCTCGGACTGGGGCTCCACGCCCTCCTTGCCGTCGAAGACCGCGACGGCGCCGTCGAGCACGCGCAGGGAGCGCTCGACCTCGACCGTGAAGTCGACGTGGCCGGGCGTGTCGATGATGTTGATCTGGTTCTTGTTCCAGTAGCACGAGACGGCGGCGGACGTGATCGTGATGCCGCGCTCCTTCTCCTGCTCCATCCAGTCGGTCGTCGACGCGCCGTCGTGCGTCTCGCCGAGCTTGTAGTTCACACCCGTGTAGAACAGGATGCGCTCGGTGGTCGTGGTCTTCCCGGCATCGATGTGGGCCATGATGCCGATGTTGCGGACCTTGCTCAGGTCGGTCAGCACGTCAAGTGCCACGGTCTGCTTCCCTCGTTAGATGGGTTGAGTCGGGGGGCGCTGCTCGGACCGGGGTGACCGGCCTCGGACCCGCCGACGGCCCCGGGGACGCGTCGGTCCCCGGGGCCCGTCGTGCGGACTACCAGCGGTAGTGGGCGAAGGCCTTGTTGGACTCCGCCATCTTGTGCATGTCCTCGCGACGCTTGACCGCTGCGCCGAGGCCGTTGCTCGCGTCGAGGATCTCGTTCATGAGGCGCTCCGTCATCGACTTCTCGCGACGTGCGCGCGAGTAGTCCGTGAGCCAGCGCAGCGCGAGCGTCGTCGCGCGCGCGGGGCGCACCTCGACCGGCACCTGGTAGGTCGCACCACCGACGCGGCGCGAGCGGACCTCGAGCGCGGGGCGGACGTTCTCGAGCGCACGCTTGAGGACGACGACCGGGTCGCCGTCCGTCTTCGCCCGGACGCCCTCGAGGGCGCCGTAGACGATCGACTCGGCGGTGGACTTCTTGCCGTCGAGCAGCACCTTGTTGATGAGCTGCGTGACGACGGGCGACCCGTAGACGGGGTCGACGATGAGCGGCCGCTTCGGGGCCGGGCCCTTGCGAGGCATCAGCTCTTCTCCTTCTTGGCGCCGTAGCGGGAGCGGGCCTGCTTGCGGTTCTTCACGCCCTGCGTGTCGAGCGCGCCGCGCACGATCTTGTAGCGCACGCCCGGGAGGTCCTTCACACGACCGCCGCGCACGAGCACGATGGAGTGCTCCTGGAGGTTGTGGCCGACGCCGGGGATGTAGGCCGTGACCTCGACCTGGGAGGAGAGCTTCACGCGAGCGACCTTGCGCAGCGCGGAGTTCGGCTTCTTCGGGGTGGTGGTGTACACGCGCGTGCACACACCGCGCCGCTGCGGGGAGCCCTTGAGGGCGGGGGTCTTCGACTTCCCCACCTTCGAGGTCCGCCCCTTGCGGACGAGCTGCTGGATCGTAGGCACTACGTCTCCGTGTCTTCTCGAGCTACCGGGGCTATCCCCGATGGTGGTCGTGCTGGCTGCTGGAGCCGATCGCACGAGGCACCCGCAGCGCGAGACACGCTGCAGCAGCCACCTACCACCGGCTCGATGGTCCGTCGCCCGCCCGCGGGCACGAAGGCGCCGCAAGGACCGGGATCCGGAGTGCCCGGGCACTCACATCGGCCCGTCCGGAGCCCGCTGCGCGGAGGTGGGAGCGATCGCTCGCTGACACCGCCCCGCCAGGGACATCACGGAGGGCCCGACGGCGCGGGCACGGTTCACCAGGCTACCACAGCGGGCAGGCAGACGCGCGGTCGGCGATCAGGACGCGACGAGCCGCGCGTCTCACCGGTCCTTGGCGTAGAGGAAGAGATGACGCTCGCGGGTCAGCGCCAGCCCGAACATGGTACCGAGCAGGGCGCCGAGCCCCGCCGGGATCGCGACGCGCGCGCCGAGGACGGCAGCGAGGAGAAGCTCGCCCCGAGCTCCGAGCACGAGCATCGACGTCGCCATGCACACCGCGAGGGGTGGTACGACCCAGGCCGTCGCCTCGAGGAGCGACATCGACCACAGGTCGGCCGCCCGCACCCTGTCGTGCAGGGCCGCCGCGAGCTCGACGCGACGGGCGCGGACCGCGACGATCCCGAGCAGGAGCGCGAAGACCCCGGCGGCGACGCCGCCGAACCGTGTGATCCGGTCCGCGAACCGGGCGTGCCCGTCGAACGCGGCGCCGAGCGAGGCGTTGAGCTGGCCGACGACCGGGTCGTCCGTGCTCTCGTCGGCCGGCGGCAACAACGTCGTGAACAGGAGCGTCCGGAGTCGCTCGTCCTGCGGCCACGCCTCCACCCAGCACTCGTCGAACACGGCCCGGTCTCCGCCGGGGAGCAACGCCAGGTACCCGAGCCCCGACCGTCGGCCGTCCACCGGATAGGGAAAGGTACCCGCCACCCGGGTCGGACCGTCCGTCGTCTCCAGCACATCTGCCCGGACCCTCCCCAGGGTGCGGGCTGCGTCTTCCGACAGCACCACCCCGCCTCCCCGGTCGACGTCGGCGTGGACCACGGAGAGAAAACCGTCCGTCGCGTACCCCGCCGGGAGCGGAGCCCCGGGGAGGCTGGCCGCCGTCACCTTCTCCTGCGGGAGCGCCAGGGCCCCTGCTGCTCGTACGCCGGAGATCTGCCCGAGCGCCTCGCAGCGCGCGCCGTCGACCCGCCCGCTCGCGACGATCGTCATCGTCGACCCTCCTGCCTCCCGGAAGGCCGTCGCTGCGTTCTCGATGCTGCGCACGGCGAGGAGGTCGGCGCCGAGCAGCACCAGGCAGACCGCCCCGAGCACCGACGTGAGCAGCACGCTCCGGGTGGTCCCGGTGAGGACGTTGCGCCCGACCTCGCGCAGGATCGACCGGAGCCTCACGTCGTGGCTCCGTCCCGGGCCTCGAACCTCACGAGGTCGACGTGGTCGGTGCACGCGTCGCGGGTGTGCTCGTCGTGCGTGGCGACGACCACGATCGTCGCGTCGGTCGCCAGCCGTGCGATCGCGTCGTTGACACGCCGCGCCGTCGGGAGGTCGAGCTGCGCGGTCGGCTCGTCGACGAGGAGCAACCCCGGCCGGCCGGCGATGGCGCGCGCGAGCATCAACCGCTGCGCCTCGCCGCCGGACAGCCGCCGGAACTCCTGGGCCGCGACGGACGACAGCGCGAACCGTTCCAGGATCGCGGTCGCCTCGCGCTCGGCGGCGCGTGGGCCGAGCCCCGTGGCCAGAAGGGGGAGCGTGACATGGTCGAGGGCCGTCCGACGCGGGGTGCCGTGCGGGTTCTGGAAGACCCAGCCGACGTGGCTGATCCCCGCACGACGGATCGAACCCTCCGTCGGTTCGGACCATCCGGCGAGCAGGCTCAGGAGCGTGCTCTTCCCCGACCCGGAGGGACCGGTCAGCGCGTAGACGCGCCCGGGCTCGAGGCGAGCGTCCAGGTGCCGGAACAACCACGGGCGGCCAGGGAACCGATGACCCAGATCGTCCGTCTCTAGGTGCACGGCGTGCCCGGTGCGGGGTCCGTGTCGACGGTCGCGAGGGGCTCCGGCCCGTCGACGACGACGAACGACTGGCCCAGCTGTGACCCGACGATGCCGACCGCGCGCACCACGCCGTCGGACAGGACGCAGCCACGACCGTCCGCTGCGCCGAACAGCGCGGACGGCGGGACGACCGACACCGCCTGCGGCGCGGC
Source organism: Cellulosimicrobium sp. CpK407 (assembly GCF_051844275.1). Lineage (NCBI taxonomy): Bacteria > Bacillati > Actinomycetota > Actinomycetes > Micrococcales > Promicromonosporaceae > Cellulosimicrobium > Cellulosimicrobium sp. CpK407. The sequence continues at coordinate 10,096 of NZ_JBGNYC010000050.1, read as the reverse complement.
GAGCACGAGCTGGGCGGTCGGCGCACCGGCGCGGCCGGCGTCGCCGTCGGTGCTGGTCGGCTGGAGCGACGGCAGCGGGCTGAGCTGCACGAGTGCCGCCGGGTCGGAGACCGCGAGCGCTGCGTCGACGGGGACGCTCGTCCCGTCGACGACCAGGACGCGGTCGCCAGGAACCAGCCCCTCGGGTGGCTCGGCGACGGTGACGCTCTCGAGCGCGCCCGGGACCGAGGCCACCGGATCCCCCGCCGCAACCGTGCTCCCGACCGTCGCCAGGCACTCGTTGACCGACGTCGACGGCGCGGGGAGCCACACGATGCGGTCGATCGTCACGCGATCGAGAGCACCGGGCTTCCCGCCCGCCTGCTCGTAGAGGTCGCGCAACGCCCGGAGCGCGGCCCTCCGCAAGGGCCCCTCCGTATCGACCTCGTACCCGAGGCGCGCCAGCTCGGTCTGGAGTGCGGTGACGTCCTCCCCCTCGTCCCCGAGGGACAGGTCGCGCCACAACGGCACCGATGTCGCGAGGCCGACCAGCGGGACGCCGTCCACCGTCAGCACGGAGCTCCCCGACTCCATCGGCACACCGGCCTTGCAGCGGGACGTCGTGACCCTGCCGGTGGCCGGCACCGTGAGAGCGAGGTCGTCGCCGCGCGACAGCCTCAGCTCGACCGGTCGTGGGTCGTCGAACTCCGCCTCTCCCACGGGAAAGTCCAGCGAGCGCTCAGGGGTGGCGAGCGACGACGGCGTCACCGGTTCCATGTACACGACGGTTCCGACCACGCCGAGCGCGGCGCACAGACAGGCGCCCACGGCGGCGAGGCCGATCTTGGTCCACGAGGCCATCGGCTACTGCTGCTGTTCCAGGATCCCCAGCGGGTCCACGGAGCACGACCGCAGCGCCTCCTGGAGATCGGTGGGAAGGGTGTCGAGCTCGACGAACCTGCCCTCGTTGTCCTGGGAGTAGTCCTCGGCGCCATAGTCGGCAGGTACCACGCCTGCCTCGACCAGGCACTCGGCCCCGATCGTCGCCCAGTCGCGGTTCTCGGGATTGGTCCGCATGATGTCGTGAAGGAAACCGACTGCGTCCTCGCCGCTGGTTGCCGAGCACTCGTCGATCAGAGCGTCGGTTTCCTCCGGGTTCGGGGCGGACGACGTCGTAAAGCCTCCGTCGGCGTTGTACCCCGTGAACGCGATGCCCTTCCCGGCGAGGCATGTCGTGAAGAGCTCGACCATCTCCGCGTGCTCGGCATCGGTGATCACGGAGTCCGCGAGGACTCCACGAGCGAAGTCCGATGCGGTGTCCCGGTATGCCTGCTCGAACTCAGCAGCGAACGGACCCGTGAACTCGGGCACGGCACTGTCCGAGGGTCCGGCGGGAGAGGGCGCTGCTGCCATGTCATCCTCGGCGGCCCCGCAGGCCCCGAGGAAGCTCATCATGACCAGCGACGCCGTCACCACGACGGCTCGACCTGCGTACCTGTGCATGCACCCTCCAAGAAGCCGAACGTCAGGACTCTGCACCCGCTGCTGCGAGCGGCTGAGGTAGCCGCCCGCAGCCACGGGACCTACGCGAGCGCGTAGTTGCAGGAGTTGCCCCCGCCCGGGTTCGGAGAGGTGTTGGCGTAGGACCACACGCCCTTGGCCTTCCACGCGCTCCGCACGGTCTCGTACGGCGTCGACACGCTCGACCGGTGAGTCTTGCTGGCGTGGTAGTAGTTCGACTCCAGGATCATCGTCGTGTACTGCCAGTACCACTTGCCGCCGTCTCGGTATTCCAGCCCGGCAGCCGCCGGACCAGCGGTGCCGAGTCCCACACCCACGGCCAGAGCGACGCTGCACGCCGCCGTGACGAACTTCCGCATGGCTGTCCCCCATCAGTCATGCACCACCCCCTGAGATGACGCGGAGCCCAAAATAGCCGCGCACCGTACCCCGCCCTGATGAGTTCACATTCTGGACAAGCCGGTCGCCACCCGCGGCACAAGCACGCGGGGCGCGCGGCGCCGGCGATGTGCCGTGCGCCGCGCGCCCCGCGCGGTGCGTGATCTCTCAGCGGTAGTCGCCGAAGTCCAGGTCCTCGAGCGGGATCGCCTCGCCGGAGCCCATGCCGAGCGCCGGGAAGTCGATCTCGTCGTAGCCGAAGCTCGGGTAGAGCTCGGTCTTGGCCTGCTCGGTCGGCTCGACCTGGACCTTGGTGTACCGGGGCAGACCGGTACCGGCCGGGATGAGCTTACCGATGATGACGTTCTCCTTGAGGCCGAGGAGCGGGTCGCGACGACCGCTCATCGACGCCTCGGTGAGCACGCGCGTCGTCTCCTGGAAGGAGGCCGCCGACAGCCACGAGTCCGTCGCGAGCGACGCCTTCGTGATGCCCATCAGCTCGGGACGGCCGGAGGCCGGCTGGCCACCCTCCGCCACCGCACGACGGTTCGCGTCCTCGAAGCGGCCGCGCTCGGCGAGCTCGCCCGGCAGGAGGTGCGAGTCGCCCGAGTCGAGCACGGTCACGCGACGCAGCATCTGCCGCACGATGACCTCGATGTGCTTGTCGTGGATGTCCACGCCCTGGGAGCGGTAGACCTCCTGGACCTCGTCCACCAGGTGCTTCTGCGTGGCGCGCGGGCCGAGGATGCGCAGGACCTTCTTGGGGTCCACCGCACCCTGGACGAGCTGCGTGCCGACGTTGACGTGGTCGCCGTCCTGCACGAGCAGGCGCGCACGCTTGGTCACCGGGTAGGCGATCTCCTCCGAGCCGTCGTCCGGCGTGAGCACCAGACGGCGCGAGCGCTCCGAGTCGTCGATCGCGATGCGGCCCGAGAACTCCGCGATGGGCGCCTCACCCTTGGGGGTGCGGGCCTCGAAGAGCTCCGTGACACGCGGCAGACCCTGCGTGATGTCGTCCGCGGAGGCGACACCACCGGTGTGGAAGGTACGCATCGTCAGCTGCGTGCCCGGCTCACCGATCGACTGGGCGGCGATGATGCCGACCGCCTCGCCGATGTCGACGAGCTTGCCCGTGGCGAGCGAGCGCCCGTAGCACTTGGCGCACGTGCCGACGCGCGACTCGCACGTGAGGACCGAGCGGACCTTGGCCTCGCGGACGCCCGCGGCCACCGCGGCGTCGATGAGGACGTCGCCCGCGTCGTCGCCGGCCTTGCCGACGACGTTCCCGTCGGGGTCGACCAGGTCGGCCGCGAGGGTGCGCGAGTAGACGCTCGTCTCCACCTTCGGGTGGCGCACGAGGATGCCCGCGAGCTCCTCCGCGATCGGCAGCGTCAGGCCGCGCTCCGTCCCGCAGTCCTCCTCGCGGACGATGACGTCCTGCGACACGTCCACGAGACGACGCGTGAGGTAGCCCGAGTCGGCGGTCCGCAGAGCGGTGTCCGCCAGACCCTTGCGGGCGCCGTGCGTCGCGATGAAGTACTCCAGGACGGACAGGCCCTCGCGGTAGTTGGACTTGATCGGGCGCGGGATGATCTCGCCCTTCGGGTTCGCCACGAGACCGCGCATGCCGGCGATCTGACGCACCTGCATCCAGTTACCACGGGCACCCGAGCCGACCATGCGGTACACGGTGTTGCGGTCGTTCGCCTCGAGGTTCTCGCGCATGACGGAGGCGACCTTGTCCGTCGCCTGGGTCCAGATCTCGATGAGCTCCTGACGGCGCTCGTCGTCCGTGATGAGACCACGGTCGTACTGCTGCTGGACCTTGAGCGCGCGCTCCTCGTGCTGCTCGAGGATCTCCGCCTTCGCCGCCGGGGTGGCGACGTCGGAGATCGCGATCGTGACGCCCGAGCGGGTCGCCCAGCGGAAGCCGGCGGCCTTCAGCGCGTCGAGCGACGCCGCGACCTCGACCTTCGGGTAGCGCTCCGCGAGCTCGTTGACGATCGCCGAGAGGCGCTTCTTGTCGACCACGGAGTTCACGTACGGGTAGTCGACGGGGAGCGTCTCGTTGAACAGCGCGCGACCGAGCGTGGTGTCGAAGAGGATCGGCTGACCCTCCTCCCAGCCCTCGGGAGCCTCGAAGCCGGAGACCGGCGGGACGAGGTCCGTCAGGCGGATCTTCACCTCGGCGTTCAGGTCCAGGGTGCCCTGGTCGAACGCCATGATCGCCTCGGCGACCGAGCCGAACGCGCGGCCCTCGCCCTCGGCGCCCTTGCGGTCGCTCGTCAGGTGGTACAGACCGATGATCATGTCCTGCGAGGGCATGGTCACCGGACGCCCGTCCGACGGCTTGAGGATGTTGTTGCTCGAGAGCATGAGGATGCGGGCCTCGGCCTGCGCCTCCGCGCTCAGGGGCAGGTGGACGGCCATCTGGTCACCGTCGAAGTCCGCGTTGAACGCGGCGCACACGAGCGGGTGCAGGTGGATCGCCTTGCCCTCGACGAGCTGCGGCTCGAACGCCTGGATGCCCAGGCGGTGCAGCGTCGGCGCACGGTTGAGCAGCACCGGGTGCTCGGTGATGACCTCCTCGAGCACGTCCCACACGACCGGGCGGGCACGCTCGACCATGCGCTTGGCGCTCTTGATGTTCTGCGCGTGGTTGAGGTCCACGAGCCGCTTCATGACGAACGGCTTGAACAGCTCGAGCGCCATCTGCTTCGGCAGGCCGCACTGGTGCAGCTTGAGCTGCGGGCCGACGACGATGACCGAACGGCCCGAGTAGTCGACGCGCTTGCCGAGCAGGTTCTGACGGAAACGACCCTGCTTGCCCTTGAGCATGTCCGAGATGGACTTCAGCGGGCGGTTGCCCGGGCCCGTGACCGGACGACCACGACGGCCGTTGTCGAACAGCGAGTCGACGGCCTCCTGGAGCATCCGCTTCTCGTTGTTGACGATGATCTCCGGCGCGCCCAGGTCGAGCAGACGCTTGAGGCGGTTGTTCCGGTTGATCACGCGGCGGTACAGGTCGTTGAGGTCGCTCGTCGCGAAGCGGCCACCGTCGAGCTGCACCATCGGGCGCAGGTCCGGCGGGATGACCGGGACGGCGTCGAGCACCATGCCCGTGGGCGAGTTCGTCGTCGTGAGGAACGCGTTGACGACCTTGAGGCGCTTGAGGGCACGCGTCTTGCGCTGGCCCTTGCCCGAGCGGATGGTCTCGCGCAGGGACTCGGCCTCCGCCTCCAGGTCGAAGTCCTGGAGACGCTTCTGGATCGCCGCGGCGCCCATCGAGCCCTCGAAGTACGTGCCGTAGCGGTCCTGGAGGGCGCGGTAGAGCATCTCGTCGCCCTCGAGGTCGGCGACCTTGAGGTTCTTGAAGCGGTCCCACACCTGGTCGAGGCGGTCGAGCTGCGCGTCCGCGCGCTTGCGGATCTGCGCCATCTCGCGCTCGGCCGAGTCGCGGACCTTGCGGCGCGCGTCGGCCTTGGCACCCTCGGCCTCGAGCTCGGCCAGGTCGGCCTCGAGCTTCTGGGCGCGGGCGTTGATGTCGTTGTCTCGGGCGTCCGCGATCTCCTTCTTCTCCAGGTCGATCTCGTTCTGGAGGTTGGGGAGGTCCTCCTGGCGGCCCTCCTCGTCGACCGAGGTGATCATGTACGCCGCGAAGTAGATGACCTTCTCGAGGTCCTTCGGGGCGAGGTCGAGCAGGTAGCCGAGGCGCGAGGGCACGCCCTTGAAGAACCAGATGTGCGTGACGGGCGCGGCGAGCTCGATGTGGCCCATGCGCTCACGACGCACCTTCGAGCGCGTCACCTCGACGCCGCAGCGCTCGCAGATGATGCCCTTGAAGCGCACGCGCTTGTACTTGCCGCAGTAGCACTCCCAGTCCCGGGTCGGGCCGAAGATCTTCTCGCAGAAGAGTCCGTCCTTCTCGGGCTTGAGGGTGCGGTAGTTGATGGTCTCGGGCTTCTTCACCTCACCGTGCGACCACGCACGGATGTCGTCGGCCGTGGCCAGGCCGATACGCAGCTCGTCGAAGACGTTGACGTCGAGCAAGTTGTCCTACTTCCTTCGTCTGCCGGGACCGGCCGGAGCCGGTGCCGACGCCATAAAGACGGTTGGTGCGGGGTCGTCGGCGGGAGCGGGGTGACCCGCTCCCGCCTGCCCGAGATCAGATCTCGTCGACGCTGGACGCCGCGTTGGGGCGGCGCGACAGGTCGATGCCGAGCTCTTCTGCTGCGCGGTACACGTCGTCGTCCGACTCCCGCATCTCGATGGACACGCCGTCGCTCGAGAGCACCTCGACGTTCAGGCACAGCGACTGCATCTCCTTGAGGAGGACCTTGAAGGACTCCGGGATGCCCGAGTCGGGGATGTTCTCGCCCTTGACGATCGCCTCGTAGACCTTGACGCGGCCGGGGACGTCGTCCGACTTGATGGTGAGGAGCTCCTGGAGCGTGTAGGCCGCGCCGTACGCCTCGAGGGCCCACACCTCCATCTCGCCGAAGCGCTGGCCGCCGAACTGCGCCTTACCACCCAGCGGCTGCTGCGTGATCATCGAGTACGGGCCGGTCGAGCGCGCGTGGATCTTGTCGTCGACCAGGTGGTGGAGCTTGAGGATGTACATGTAGCCCACCGACACCGCCTCGGGGAACGGCTCGCCGGAGCGGCCGTCGAAGAGGCGCGCCTTGCCGTCGGCGCCGACCATGCGGTCGCCGTCGCGGTTCGGGATCGTCGTCGAGAGCAGGCCCGTGAGCGCGTCCTCGTGGACGCCGTCGAACACCGGGGTGGCGACGGGACGGCCCGGCTCGGACGTCGCGGCGATCTCCGGGACGTTCTCCCGCCAGGAGAGGTCCTTGCCCTCGGCCAGGGAGATGTCCCAGCCCTGCTTCGCGACCCACCCGAGGTGGGTCTCGAGGACCTGGCCGACGTTCATGCGACCGGGGACGCCCAGCGGGTTGAGGACGACGTCGACCGGGGTCCCGTCCGCGAGGAACGGCATGTCCTCGACGGGCAGGATCTTGGAGATGACGCCCTTGTTGCCGTGACGGCCGGCGAGCTTGTCGCCGTCCGTGATCTTGCGGCGCTGCGCGATGTAGACGCGCACGAGCTGGTTCACGCCCGCGGGCAGCTCGTCGCCGTCCTCGCGGTTGAACTCGCGCACGCCGATGACCGTGCCGGACTCGCCGTGGGGCACCTTGAGGGACGTGTCGCGCACCTCGCGCGCCTTCTCGCCGAAGATCGCGCGCAGCAGGCGCTCCTCCGGGGTCAGCTCGGTCTCGCCCTTCGGGGTGACCTTGCCGACCAGGACGTCGCCCGCGCCGACCTCGGCGCCGATGCGGATGATGCCGCGCTCGTCGAGGTCCGCGAGGACGTCCTCGGAGACATTCGGGATGTCCCGCGTGATCTCCTCCGGGCCCAGCTTGGTGTCGCGCGCGTCGACCTCGTGCTCCTCGATGTGGATCGAGGAGAGCACGTCGTCCTGCACGAGACGCTGGCTGAGGATGATCGCGTCCTCGTAGTTGTGGCCCTCCCACGACATGAACGCCACGAGGAGGTTGCGGCCGAGCGCGAGCTCGCCCTCGTCGGTCGCCGGGCCGTCCGCGAGGACGGAGCCGGGCTCGACGCGCTGGCCCTCGTCGACGAGCACGCGCTGGTTGTAGCTCGTGCCCTGGTTGGAGCGGCGGAACTTGGCGATCCGGTAGCTGCCGGTCGTGCCGTCGTCGTTCGCGACGAGCACGAGGTCGGCCGAGACCTCGGTGACGACACCGGGCTTCGACGCGACGACGACGTCGCCCGCGTCGACGGCCGCGCGCCACTCCATGCCGGTCCCGACGAGCGGGGCCTCGGAGCGGACCAGCGGCACGGCCTGGCGCTGCATGTTCGCACCCATGAGGGCGCGGTTGGCGTCGTCGTGCTCGAGGAACGGGATGAGCGCCGTCGCGACCGAGACCATCTGGCGCGGCGAGACGTCCATGTAGTCGACCTGCGCGCCGGGGACGATCTCGACCTCGCCGCCCTTGGTGCGCACGAGCACGCGCTCGTCCGCGAAGGAGCCGTCGGCGTTGAGCGTCTGGTTCGCCTGCGCGATGACGTGGCGGTCCTCGTCGTCGGCCGTGAGGTAGACGACCTCGTCGGTCACCTTGCCCGCCGTCACCTTGCGGTACGGCGTCTCGATGAAGCCGAACGGGTTGATGCGCCCGTACGACGCGAGCGAGCCGATCAGACCGATGTTCGGACCCTCAGGGGTCTCGATCGGGCACATGCGGCCGTAGTGCGACGGGTGGACGTCACGGACCTCCATGCCGGCGCGGTCGCGCGAGAGACCGCCCGGGCCGAGGGCCGAGAGACGACGCTTGTGCGTCAGGCCCGCGAGCGGGTTGTTCTGGTCCATGAACTGCGAGAGCTGCGACGTGCCGAAGAACTCGCGGATGGACGCCACGACCGGGCGGATGTTGATGAGCGTCTGCGGCGTGATCGCCTCGACGTCCTGCGTCGTCATGCGCTCGCGCACGACGCGCTCCATCCGGGACAGGCCGGTGCGGACCTGGTTCTGGATGAGCTCGCCGACGGCGCGGATGCGACGGTTGCCGAAGTGGTCGATGTCGTCCGTCTCGACGCGCACCTCGACGGCCTCGCCGTTCCGGGTGCCCGGGATGGACGCGTGGTCGGCGTGCAGGGCCGCGAGGTACTTGATCGTCGCGACGACGTCCGAGACGGAGAGCGTGGAGTCCGTGAGCGGCGCGTCGATGCCGAGCTTCTTGTTCGCCTTGTAGCGGCCGACCTTCGCGAGGTCGTAGCGCTTCGGGTTGAAGTAGAAGTTCTCGAGCAGCGCGCGGCCGGCCTCGACCGTCGGCGGCTCGCCCGGGCGGATCTTGCGGTACAGGTCGACGAGGGCCTCGTCCTGGGTGTGGACGTGGTCCTTCTCGAGCGTGTCGAGCACCGACGGGAAGTCGGCGAACTGCTCGCGGATCTCCGACTCGGTCAGGCCGAGCGCCTTGAGCAGCACCGTGACGGACTGCTTGCGCTTGCGGTCGACGCGCACGCCGACGGCGTCGCGCTTGTCGATCTCGAACTCGAGCCAGGCGCCTCGCGAGGGGATGATCTTCGCCGAGAAGATGTCCTTGTCGCTCGTCTTGTCGGCGGCGCGCTCGAAGTAGACGCCGGGCGAGCGGACGAGCTGGGAGACGACGACGCGCTCGGTGCCGTTGATGATGAAGGTGCCGCGCTCGGTCATGAGCGGGAAGTCGCCCATGAAGACCGTCTGGCTCTTGATCTCGCCGGTGTTGTAGTTGACGAACTCCGCGGTGACGAAGAGCGGCGCGGCGTACGTGAAGTCCTTCTCCTTGCACTCGTCGGCCGTGTACTTCGGCGGCTCGAAGCGGTGGTTGGAGAACGACAGCGACATCGAGGACCCGAAGTCCTCGATCGGGGAGATCTCCTCGAAGATCTCCTCGAGACCCGACGTCGAGGGCACGTCCTGGCGGCCGGCCGCGGACGCGGCGGCGACACGCGCCTGCCACGCCTCGTTGCCGAGGAGCCAGTCGAAGCTCTCGGTCTGGAGGCCCAGCAGGTCGGGGACCTCGAGGGGCTCGTAGATCTTGGCGAAGGAGAGGCGACGCGATGCGGTGCGGTTCGCGATGGCGTCGGCGGTCGGAGCAGAAGGGGTGCGCGAGGCAGCCAAGAGGGGTCCTTCCCTGCAGATCGAAAGAACGCTGCACCGCCGGGCTGGACACGATCACCGCCACCACGACACCTCGCGGACGCGCACGTACGTCGACGAGGGGGTCGGGGGTATTTGAGATCGGGGGCACAGGACAGCGCAAAGCGTGAGCATAGCCCACAACGCATCGTGACACAACCCCGGGGCGTGCGACCCCACCCGGTTCCCGACGCGTGAACGCCTCACCGGTACTCGCGCGGGCCTCGTCGCCCGCATCCGACCCGTCTCGCGGGTCGCGAACCTGCTTGCCGTCGACCTCGCTGTCCTGCGTCGTCGACCCGCACATGGTGGCACACTCGTGGCCGTTCCGTGAAGCCGGTGCGCCCGCCCGGGTGCCCGACGACGTGCACGCCCACCTCGGCGCCGCGCTCCCCGGCCCGCCCACGTCGTCGGGCGCCGAGAACGACGACGAGGCCCGCACCCCGGGCGGGGTGCGGGCCTCGTGCGGCGTGCTGACCGGTCCCGTCACGACGGGACCGGCGAGATCACTTGAGGGTGACC
>NZ_JBGNYC010000049.1:0-34445 GCF_051844275.1 Cellulosimicrobium sp. CpK407 | reverse complement strand
CCGGGGGCCGGGCGTCAGTGGCCCGGCGTGTGGTACCCGGAGTCGATGGCGCGCTGCAGGGAGCGCTCGATCTCGGCCTCGGCGTCCGCGCGGCCGACCCAGTGGGCGCCCTCGACGGACTTGCCGGGCTCGAGGTCCTTGTAGACCTCGAAGAAGTGCTGGATCTCCAGGCGGTGGAAGTCGGAGACGTCGTCGATGTCCTGGCGCCACGCGGCGCGCTGGTCGCCCGTCGGGACGCAGAGGACCTTGTCGTCGCCGCCGGCCTCGTCGCGCATGCGGAACATGCCGAGCGCGCGGCAGCGGATCAGGCAGCCGGGGAACGTCGGCTCCTCGAGCAGGACGAGCGCGTCCAGCGGGTCGCCGTCCTCGCCGAGCGTCCCCTCGATGAACCCGTAGTCGTCGGGATACCGCGTCGAGGTGAAGAGCATGCGGTCGAGGCGGATGCGACCGGTCGCGTGGTCCACCTCGTACTTGTTGCGCTGCCCCTTGGGGATCTCGATCGTGACGTCGAACTCCACTGCTTCCTCCAGTCGTACCGGCACCGCGACGCTCGGGCGGTGGCTGGGTCTGTGGACGACGGACCACGCCGTCGTGCGGGAACTAGTGTGACACGTGCCGTCCGCGCGAGAGGGTTCCCACGGGCCCCGCGGGCTGGCGGGCTGAGTGATAATGCGCACGTGCCCGCACCCGACGTCCCGGTCCAGGCACCGGTGCCCACCGGTGCCGAGCAGGCGCGCCCGGACGGGACGGGGCGAGAGAGGCGCATGGGCCGGGGAGCGCGCACGGGCGTCGCCGTCGGCGTCGTGCTCGCCCTCGCGGGCGGCTACGCCGTGGCGGACGCGTACGACGTCGTCCCCGGCGTGCTCACGACCGCAGCGCCCTACCCGGAGCCGAACCCGTTCCCCGAGGCTCCGGGCGCCGTCGCGGCGCCCCCGCTCGGGCCCGGGCTGCCGACGCTCGACGCCGCGGCCCCGGTCCCGGCCACGGCGAGCGTGCAGGACCTCGCGGACGCGCTCGCGGCGGACACCCGGCTCGGGCCCCGGGTCGGCGTCCTGGTCACCGACGCGGCGACGGGCGACGTGCTCGGCGCGAGCGGCGACACGGTCGGTCACGTCCCGGCGTCGACGCTCAAGACCTTCACCGCGGCGGCCGCCCTCACGTCTCCCGGCGCGCACGCGACCCTCCCGACGCGCGCCGTCCTCGAGGGGCAGGAGACCGTCTACCTCGTGGGGGGCGGCGACATGATGCTCGCCGCCGGCGCGGGCGACCCGACGGCGGTCAACGGCCGGGCCGGCCTCGGCGACCTCGCGGCCCAGGTCGCGGGCGAGCTCCGGCTCACGGGTCGCACGACGATCTCTCTGCGTCTCGACGACACGCTCTTCACGGGCGCCGCGGTCGCGCCGACGGTCGACCCGGCGAGCGTCCGGAACGGCTACGTCGCGCCCGTCGCCGCGCTCGCGGTCGACATCGCGCGGCTCGAGGACGAGGAGTACGCGCCGCGCGCCGAGGACCCGGCGATGTCCGCCGCGGAGGCGTTCGTCGCCGCGCTCGCCGAGCAGGGGGTCACCGTGGCGGGCGACGTCGTGCGCGCCCCGGCGCCCGACGACGGCCGCACGGTCGGTGAGGTGGAGTCCGCGCCGCTGAGCGAGGTCGTCGCGTACCTGCTGCAGCACTCCGACAACACCATCACCGAGGTCGTGGGGCGGATCGTCGCGATCGACGCGGGGCTGCCCGGCTCGGCGGCGGGCGCGACGCAGGCCGTCCGCACGGCCGTCGAGGGGCTCGGGGTCGACCTCACGGGCGCGGCGCTCGCCGACCTCTCGGGCCTCGGCGACGGCTCGGTCGTCACGCCCGCGCAGCTCGACGAGGTCGTCGGCCTGCTCGCGGACCCGGCGCACCCGTCGCTGCGGCCCGGCGCGGTCGGGCTGCCGGTCGCGGGTCTGTCCGGGACGCTCGGCGAGCGCTACCTCGAGAACGCGGGCCGCGGCGTCGTGCGGGCCAAGACGGGCAGCCTGCCGAACGTCACGTCGCTCGCGGGGACGGTCGTCACGGCCGACGACCGCCTCCTCGTGTTCTCCCTCATGGCCGACGCCGTCCCCGACGGCGGCACGTACGGCGCGCGCCTCATCTTCGACGACTTCGTCGCGTCGCTCGCGGAGTGCGGCTGCACCGCCTGAACGGTGTTGCTCACGGTTCGTCCGGCGTTTCCGTGAGCCAGTCCTCGACCTCGAGACCGGGGACGCGAGAGAACTCGCGGACGTTGTTCGTCACCATGACGAGCCCGAGCGACCGGGCGTGCCCGGCGAGGAGGGCGTCGTAGGGCCTGATGGGCGTGCCGCGGGCGGCGAGGAGGGCGCGGACGCGGCCGGCGTGCATCGCCGCGAGACCGTCGAAGGGGAGCACGTCCACGAGCGACAGCAGCTCGTCCACGGCCTGACGGTTGCGATGCGGGTCGTCCGACCGCTCGATGCCGTACTCGAGCTCCATCTCGCTCACCGTCGAGACCGCGACGCGTCCCTCTGCCTCCCGAAGCCTCGGTCGCGCGGCTGCGCCGTTCCTCCGCAAGAGCGCGATCAGGACGTTCGTGTCCAGCAGGTAGAGCGTGCTCACAGGGCGCCGCGCTCCTCTGCGGTCCCCTGGTCGCGGTCGGGGAGGAAGTCGTCGGCGACGCGGAGCCCGTGGTCGAACCACTCGTCCCACCCGGAGCCGGCCGGCGTGATCACGCGGGACCTGCCGACGGCCCGGACCTCGACCTCGCGGACGTCGTCGGGCAGCGCGACCGCCTTGGGCAGGCGGACCGCCTGCGTCCGGTTGCTGCGGAACACCGTCGTGCGGACCATCGGGAAGCCTCCTCGGTCGTATATCCCGGGAGTATATCCTCGCTCCTCACACGACCCCTGGTCCCGGGATACGGTGAGACGGTGACACTCGTCGAGCAGGACGGCCGTTCGGGCAGCGACCCGTCACGTGGTGACACCTCGATCGTCGACTGGTCGGCCGCCGCCCAGATCGCGGGCCGGCTCGCGCGCCCGGGACCCCAGGCGTCGCGCGACGAGCTCGCCGACCTGGTCGAGGGGCTGCGCAGCGCGGCGCAGGCCGCCGTGCCCCACGTGCTCGACGTGACGCGCATGAGTCCCGCCGCGGGCGGGTCGACGGCTGGGCCCACGACCGCACTCGGCACCGTGTACGTCGTGGACCGTGCGCGCTGGGCGCGCGCCAACACCGAGATCATGGCGTCGCTCACCGACGGCGTGACGGACGCGCTCGTCGGCGAGCGCGGACGCGTCCCGCAGGCGACGGCGCTCGTCGGGGCCGCCCAGGTGGGGTCGGTGCTCGCCGTCCTGTCCAGCCGGGTCCTCGGCCAGTTCGACCCCTACAGCGGGCTGGGAGGCACCGCGCCCGCGGCCGGTGTCGTGCCCGACGGCGGCCCGTCGCCCGCGGCCACCGGCTCGCCCGGGCGGCTCGTGCTCGTGGCGCCCAACGTGCTGCAGGTGGAGCGCGCGCTGGATCTCAAGCCCGCCGACTTCCGCCTCTGGGTGTGCCTGCACGAGCAGACGCACGCGCTGCAGTTCGCCGCCGCGCCGTGGCTCGCCGACCACCTGCGCACGCGCGCGAGCGCGCTGCTCACCGAGCTCTCCGCGTCGTCGCGCCGGCTCGCCGAGGCGCGGCTGCGCGAGAAGCTCGCCACCGTGGGGCGCGCCGTCCTCCACGCCGTGCGCGGCGAGGACGGGACCTTCGTGGACGGTCTGCTCACGCCCGAGGAGCAGGACCGCCTCGCTGACGTCACAGCCGTCATGGCCCTGCTGGAGGGCCACGCCGACGTGGCGATGGACGCCGTCGGGCCGCGCACCGTGCGCACGGTGCGCAGCATCCGCCGCAAGTTCGAGGCCCGGCGCGACGGCGAGGGGCGCTCCGGGTTCGACGTCGTGCTCCGGCGGGTGCTCGGCATGGACGCCAAGATCGCGCAGTACCGCGACGGCGCCGCGTTCGTGCGCGCGGTCGAGAAGGAGGTCGGGCGCGACGGGTTCAACGCCGTGTGGGCGGCGCCCGAGAACCTGCCGACCGCCCGCGAGATCGCCGACGCGCGCGCCTGGGTGCGCCGCGTCCACGGCTGAGCCGGTGGGCGGGCCGGCACCCGTCGTCGCCGCCGCCCGCCGGGGCGTGCGCGGCGCGCTCGAGGAGCTGGACCCCGGGTCCCTCGTACTCGTCGCGTGCTCGGGCGGCGCGGACTCGACGGCGCTCGCGGCCGCCACGGCGTTCGTCGCGCCCCGGCTCGGGCTGCGTGCGGGCGCCGTCGTCGTGGACCACGGTCTCCAGGCGGGCAGCGCGGGCGTCGCGGCGGACGCCGCGGAGCGCTGCCGGGGCCTCGGGCTCGACCCGGTCGAGGTGCGCCGCGTCGTCGTCCCGGCGTCGGGCGACGGCCCGGAGGCCGCCGCGCGCGCGGCCCGCTACGCGGCGCTCGACGCCGCGGCGAGCGAGCACGGCGCCGCCGCGGTGCTTCTGGGCCACACGTGCGACGACCAGGCGGAGACGGTGCTGCTCGGGCTCGCCCGCGGGGCCGGTGCCCGCTCGCTCGCCGGGATGGCGCCCCGACGCGGCGTCCACCGGCGCCCGTTCCTCGCGCTGCGGCGCGGGGACACCGAGGCCGTGTGCCGCACGCTCGGGCTCGCGTGGTGGGACGACCCCACGAACGGCCTGCCGGGCGACGACGCGACGCGGCCGGGCGCGACGGCGCCGCCCCTGCGCTCGCAGGTGCGCGCGCGCGTCGTGCCCGCGCTCGTCGACGTGCTCGGGCCCGGTGCCGTGCCGGCGCTCGCGCGCACCGCGGACCTGCTGCGCGACGACGCCGACCTGCTCGACGCGCTCGCCGCGGACCTCCTCGTGACCGCCCTCGTAGCGACCCCGGACGACGGCGAGGGTGGCCCGGTCGGCGAGCCCGCGGCGTCGGGCGCCGAGAACGTGGTGCTGGACGCCGGGGTGCTCGCCACCGCGCACCCGGCCCTCCGGCGTCGCGCGCTGCGGACGGCGGCGCTGCGCGCGGGCTGCCCCGCGGGCGACCTCTTCGCCGTGCACGTCGACGCGCTCGACGCGCTCGTCACGGCGTGGCGGGGTCAGGGACCCGTGCACCTGCCGGGCGACCTGAGGGCCGCGCGCGCGTGTGGCAGGCTTTCCCTGGGCCCGGACGCGACGCCCCGGCGCAGCATCCCCCCGCGAACCCCCACGATCCTCAGCACCCCCACCACCCCCACACCTCAGGAGTGACCCCCGTGGAAGCATCGGACGTCGCAGGCGACCTCGAGAACATCCTGCTCACCGAGGAGCAGCTCGGAGCGCGGCTCGACGAGATCGCGGCGCAGATCGACCGCGACTACGCGGGCAAGGACCTCCTGCTCGTCGGCGTCCTCAAGGGCGCCGTCATGGTCATGGCGGACCTCGCGCGGCGCCTGCACAGCCACGTCGAGATGGACTGGATGGCGGTCTCGTCGTACGGGTCGGGGACCAAGTCCTCGGGCGTCGTGCGCATCCTCAAGGACCTCGACGCGGACCTCACGGGCCGCAACGTGCTCATCGTCGAGGACATCATCGACTCGGGTCTCACGCTCTCGTGGCTCCTGTCGAACCTGCGCTCGCGCGGGCCGGCGTCGGTCGAGATCGCGGCCATGCTGCGCAAGCCCGACGCCGCGAAGACCGACGTCGACGTCCGGTACGTCGGGTTCGACATCCCGAACGAGTTCGTCGTCGGCTACGGCCTCGACTACGCGGAGAAGTACCGCAACCTGCCGTTCGTCGGGACGCTCGCGCCGCACGTGTACTCGAGCTGAACGAGAGGCGGCCGCGCCCCCGGCCACGGGGGCGCGACGACCGCCCGCGTCCGGGCGGCGTGCCGCCCGCGCCCAGGCGACGTGGGCCACGCCCTGGGCGAACAGAGGCGTGATCCCCAGCAGGCGTCAAGGTCCAGAGTGTAGTTTCGAGCCCGAACACTTGCGCGAGCGGAGGGATCCGGGGCGCACGCCCCGTCGCCGATGAACATCAAGAAGATTCTCAGTGGGCCGATCGTCTGGATCGTCCTGGGCCTCGTGATCCTGTGGATCGCGTTCGCGACGCTGTCGCGCCCGACCGTCCAGCGCATCGACACGTCCCAGGGCCTCGAGCTGCTCTCGGGCGACACGGTCGAGCAGGCCCTCATCGTGGACGGCGACCAGCGCGTCCGGCTCACGCTGTCCAAGGACTACGTCGTCGACGAGGGCACGGACACCGAGGAGAACAAGGGCAAGAACGTCGAGTTCTACTACGTCCAGCCGCAGGGCGAGGCCGTGGTCGACGCGGTCGTCGCGGCGGAGCCGAAGGACGGGTACAACTCCGAGGTCGCGCAGCCGTCGTTCTGGTCCTCGCTGCTCGGCCTGCTCATCCCGTTCCTCATCATCGGCGTGCTCTTCTGGTTCCTGCTCTCGCGCATGCAGGGCGGCGGCTCGCGCGTCATGGGCTTCGGCAAGTCGCGCGCCAAGCTCGTCTCCAAGGACACCCCGCAGGTGACGTTCGCGGACGTCGCAGGCGCCGACGAGGCCGTCGAGGAGCTCCACGAGATCAAGGAGTTCCTCGCGGAGCCCGACAAGTTCCAGGCGGTCGGGGCCAAGATCCCCAAGGGCGTGCTGCTCTACGGCCCACCCGGGACGGGCAAGACGCTGCTCGCGCGCGCCGTCGCCGGCGAGGCCGGCGTGCCGTTCTACTCGATCTCCGGCTCGGACTTCGTGGAGATGTTCGTGGGCGTCGGTGCGAGCCGCGTCCGCGACCTGTTCACCCAGGCCAAGGAGAACTCGCCCGCGATCATCTTCGTCGACGAGATCGACGCCGTCGGCCGCCACCGCGGCGCCGGCATGGGCGGCGGTCACGACGAGCGCGAGCAGACGCTCAACCAGCTCCTCGTCGAGATGGACGGCTTCGACGTCAAGACGAACGTCATCCTCATCGCGGCGACCAACCGCCCCGACATCCTCGACCCGGCGCTCCTGCGCCCGGGCCGGTTCGACCGCCAGGTCGCCGTCGAGGCGCCCGACCTCAAGGGCCGCGAGGCGATCCTCCGCGTCCACGCGCAGGGCAAGCCGATCGTCCCCGAGATCGACCTCGCCGCCGTCGCGCGCCGCACGCCGGGCTTCACCGGCGCCGACCTCGCGAACGTGCTCAACGAGGCCGCGCTCCTCACCGCGCGCAGCGGCGCCCAGCTCATCGACGACCGCGCGCTCGACGAGGCGATCGACCGCGTCGTGGCCGGACCGCAGAAGCGCACGCGCGTCATGAACGTCAAGGAGCAGAAGATCACGGCGTACCACGAGGGCGGCCACGCCCTCGTCGCCGCGGCGATGCGCTACACGGACCCCGTCACCAAGGTGACGATCCTGCCGCGCGGCCGTGCGCTCGGGTACACCATGGTCATGCCGACCGAGGACAAGTACTCCACGACGCGCAACGAGCTGCTCGACCAGCTCGCGTACGCCATGGGCGGTCGCGTCGCCGAGGAGCTCGTCTTCCACGACCCGACGACGGGCGCCTCGAACGACATCGAGAAGGCCACGGCGATCGCGCGCAAGATGGTCACCGAGTACGGCATGAGCGAGCGCGTCGGCGCGATCAAGCTCGGCACGGGCTCGGGAGAGCCGTTCCTCGGCCGTGACATGGGCCACCAGCGCGACTACTCCGAGTCGGTCGCGGGCACGGTCGACCACGAGGTGCGCAAGCTCGTCGAGGCCGCGCACGACGAGGCGTGGGAGGTGCTCACGCAGTACCGCGACGTGCTCGACGCGCTCGTGCTCGAGCTCCTCGAGAAGGAGACGCTCAACCAGGCCGAGCTCGCGCGCGTGTTCTCGCCGGTCGAGAAGCGCGCGCCGCGCGACGTGTGGCTCTCGAGCGAGCAGCGCGCCGTCTCGCAGCGCGGGCCGGTCCTCACGGACGCCGAGAAGGCGGCGCAGAACGGCGCCCCGGTGATCCCGCAGGACGAGGCCGCGGCCGCGAACGACGAGCTGCCGCCCGAGCGCATCGGCGAGGTCCCGGCGGACAGCCCCCTCGACCGGGCGCTCGGCCGCGACGGCACCACCGACGTCACCGACGTGCGCGAGCCGGGGCAGGACTGATGGGCACCCCCACGGGCGC
The DNA here is from genome assembly GCF_051844275.1 of Cellulosimicrobium sp. CpK407. Lineage (NCBI taxonomy): Bacteria > Bacillati > Actinomycetota > Actinomycetes > Micrococcales > Promicromonosporaceae > Cellulosimicrobium > Cellulosimicrobium sp. CpK407. The sequence goes on along the minus strand of NZ_JBGNYC010000049.1, from coordinate 26,300 downwards.
TCCCGCGGGCACCACCACGGGCGCGATCAACCGGGCCCGCTCGGCCGAGGACCTGCGTGCCCCCGCCGACGTGCCGCCGTACGACCAGGAGCGGGCCGAGGCCGCCGTGCGCGAGCTGCTGCTCGCGGTGGGGGAGGACCCGGACCGCGAGGGCCTGCGGGACACCCCCGCCCGGGTGGCGCGCGCGTACCGCGAGATCTTCGCGGGCCTGCGCCAGGAGGCGGCGGACGTCCTCACGACGACCTTCGACCTCGGCCACGAGGAGATGGTGCTCGTCAAGGACATCGAGGTGTACTCGACGTGCGAGCACCACCTCGTGCCGTTCCACGGCGTCGCGCACATCGGCTACATCCCCAACGTCGACGGGCGCATCACCGGCCTGTCGAAGCTCGCGCGTCTCGTCGAGGTCTTCGCGCGCCGCCCGCAGGTCCAGGAACGCCTCACGTCGCAGATCGCGGACGCGCTCGTGGAGCACCTGCAGCCGCGCGGCGCGATCGTCGTCGTCGAGTGCGAGCACCTGTGCATGTCGATGCGCGGCGTGCGCAAGCCGGGGTCGCGCACGGTGACGTCCGCGGTGCGCGGCCAGATGCGCGACGGCGCGACGCGGGCCGAGGCGATGAGCCTCATCCTGGGGCGCTAGTCCCGTGGACCGCTTCGTGGTCGCCGGGCTCGAGGAGCTGGCCGACGTGGGCCGCACGCTCGTCATGGGCGTCGTCAACGTCACGCCCGACTCGTTCTCCGACGGCGGCGAGTGGTACGAGCCCGACGCCGCGGTCGCGCACGGGCGCGAGCTGCTGGGCGAGGGCGCCGACATCCTCGACGTGGGCGGCGAGTCGACCCGGCCCGGCGCCGGCCGCGTCCCCGTCGAGGCGGAGCTCGCGCGCGTGCTGCCCGTGATCTCCGCGCTCGCGGCGGAGGGCGCGGTCGTCAGCGTGGACACGACGCGCGCCGTGGTCGCCGAGCGCGCGGTCGCGGCGGGCGCGCGGATCATCAACGACGTCTCGGGCGGGCTCGCGGACCCGGCGATGGCCGACGTCGTCGCGCGCACGGGCGTCGCCTACGTCTGCATGCACTGGCGCGGGCACGCGGACGTCATGGACGACCTCGAGGACTACGACGACGTCGTCACGGACGTGCGCGACGAGCTCGCCGCGCGCGTGGACGTGCTCCTCGCGGCGGGCGTGCGGCGCGACCAGGTCGTCCTCGACCCGGGCCTGGGGTTCTCGAAGGCCGGGTCGTCCAACTGGCCCCTGCTGGCCCGCCTCGGCGAGCTCGAGGAGCTCGGCCTGCCGGTGCTGGTCGGCGCGTCCCGCAAGCGGTTCCTGGGCCACCTCCTCGCACGGTCCGACGGGCAGCCCGTGCCGCCCCTGCTGCGCGACGACGCGACCGCCGCGATCACGACGCTCGCCGCCGCCGCGGGCGCGTGGTGCGTGCGGGTCCACGCCGTCCGGGCCTCGGCCGACGCCGTGCGCGTCGCGGCGGCATGGTCCCGCGCAGGCGGGGCGGGGTGGGGCCCCCAGGACGGGAGCACGGGCGCGACCGACCGACCGAGGACCGGGAGCGACTCGACGGCGCGGCCCACGACCTAGCAGGATGGGCGACGGGCCCCGCGGCGCGGCCGGCCCGGCGCAGCACGACACACGCAACGAGACACGGTGCCGAGAGGTCCGTCCGCCCGACCGGCGGGCGGCGACGGAGCACCGGACGGGAGCACGACGTGACCACAGCGTTCGCAGGAGCGGTCCTCGACGCGGACGGACGGCCGTTCGACCGGATCCGGCTCACGGGCCTGAGCGCCACGGGGCACCACGGTGTCTTCGAGCACGAGAAGGCCGAGGGCCAGCTCTTCCGCGCCGACGTCGTGCTCCACCTCGACACGCGCGCCGCGGCGAGCGGGGACGACCTCGCCCAGACCGTGAGCTACGCGGGCGTCGCCGAGGACGTCGTGGCCGTGCTCGCGGGCTCGCCCGCCGACCTCGTGGAGACGGTGGCCGAGCGCATCGCCGCGACGATCCTCACTCACGACGAGGTCGTGGCGGTCGACGTCGCCGTGCACAAGCCCCAGGCGCCGATCACGGTCCCGTTCGAGGACGTCGAGGTCGTCATCCGCCGCGACCGCGTCGTCGTGCCGGTCGTCGGGCCGCTCGCCCGCCGGTCCGAGCAGCACGGCCTGCGCGACGGGCAGCCCGTCGCGCCGATCCCCGTGGGCTCGGTCGCCCCGGCGCTCATCCACGGCGTCGGGGACGCCCCGGTCTCCGAGGACCGCGCCGAGCTGGCCCCCGCGCCCGACGTCATGCCCCCGAGCATCCCCCCGGGCACGACGCCGGTCCCCGACGTCCCGTCCCCCACGGCCGAGGACCTGCCCGAGCCGCCGTACGGGACCGCGCACGAGGCGGCGCACGAGCCGGGAGCGGGTGGACCGCTCCTCGACGACGCGTCCGACGCGACGCGGGAGGCGCCGGTCGTGGACGCGCCGACGGCGCCGACCGGCGACGACTCGACGGCCGCGGCGCCCGCCGCGGCCGCACCGGAGGAGCCGACCTACGCCGCCCGGCCCGCCGAGGAGCAGAGCCCGGCGTCGTACGACGCGCTGCTCGAGGCCGTCGCACCGCCGGCCGCGGTCGCGCCCGCCCCGGAGCCGATGCCGGGCGCGTCCGCCGCACCGGAGCCGACCCCGGCCGCTGCCGAGCCCGTCGCCCCGGCGAACCCGGCCGCCGACGCGGTCGCCGTGCCCCTGCCGGAGCGGGGCACGGAACCCGCGCCCGAGGCTGCTCCCGCTCCGTTCGACGAGCCCGCGCAGCACGCCGGTCAGCCCGAGCACGCCGCGCCGACGTCCGCGCCGCTCGCCGCGGCCGCCGCGCCGCTCGCGGCGTCGCCCGACGCGGGCGCTCCGGTCGCGGCACCCGAGGAACCGTCTGCGCCGGGTCCGGCGGACGAGGCGCCGCCCGCCGAGCACGACCGCATGGACGACGTCCCCGCCGGGTTCGTCGAGGTGGTGCTCGCCCTCGGAGCGAACCTCGGCGACGCGCAGCAGACCCTGCGCGACGCGATCACCGACCTCGACCGGATCTCCGGGCTCGAGATCACGGAGGTCTCGCCGCTCGCGCGGACGGCCGCGGTGGGCGGCCCCGACCAGCCCGACTTCCTCAACATCGTCCTGCTCGCGCGCACGCGACTCTCGGCCCGTGACCTGCTGCACGCGTGCCAGGCCGTCGAGCACGCCCACGGCCGGGTGCGCGACGAGCGCTGGGGGCCGCGCACCCTCGACGTCGACCTCGTCGTGTACGGCACGCTGACGGCCGTCGCCGACGACCTGGAGCTGCCGCACCCGCGCGCCCACGAGCGGGCGTTCGTGCTCGAGCCCTGGTCGCAGATCGACCCCGACGCCGTGCTGCCCGGTCTCGGCGGGGGACCGGTCGCCGCGCTCGCGGCGACCGCGCCCGACCGGGGCGGGATCCGGTGGCTCGCGCTCGACTGGCTGACCGACGCCGCGCCCGAGCCCACCGGGGCGGTCCCGGTCGCCACCGGGGGCTCCGACGCCCCCGCCCCGTCGGCCCCCGCGCCGGCAGAGCACGGGGTCGTCGACGACCCGTACCGGCAGCCGTCGGACGACGCCGCGACCGGACCCCAGCACGCGCCCTCGACCTCGGGGCCGACGCCCGTCGGCGCGCAGGCGGCACCGGCGGACGGCCCCGCGCCGGCCGGGCTCCCGCACCCGCCCGTCCCGCCGCAGACCCCGCAGCAGCCGCAGGCGCCGCACCCGGCGGTGCCCGAGCGTCCTGCGGCCCCGCAGCAGCCGCTGCCCCAGCGGCCCCCGACCCCGCAGCAGCAGCTCCCCGCTCAGCCGCTGCCGCCGCAGGAGCCCCTCGCCCCGGGCGCGGCGCTCCCCGTCGCCCCGCCGCAGGCCGCGGTCCCGCCGCATGCGGCCGCCCCGTCGGAGGCGCCCGTGGTCCGGCCCGTCTTCGCCCCGGTCTCCGAGGGCGTGGTGCCCCCCGCGGAGGGGCCGTCCACGACGGTCGTCCCGGACGGGTCGTTCGGGACGCAGCAGGACGGGGCGGGCGTCGCGCCGTTCCCCGGGCCGTCGCACCGTCCGGCGACGCTGCCCGACCCGGAGCCCCCGGCGCAGGACGTGGTCCGGCCCGCGGAGCACGGCGCCTCGGCGTTCACCTCCTTCGCGCCGGTCCACCCGGCGGCGCCGCCGGTCGCGGCACCGCACGCGCCGGCCCCCGCGGGCCCGGCGGACGCCGTCGACGACGGCATGATCCGGTCGGTGCCGTTCGCCCCGGTCCAGCCGCCCGTCCACTCGCCGAACCAGGCGTCGGCCCCCGGGCCGCTCGCCGACGCGTCGCTGCCCCCGGCGACCGACCCGTGGCCGCCGTTCGGTCCGGTCTCGGGCGCCGCGCACGACGCCCAGCGCTGATGCGGCGCACCTCGGTCCGCACCCTCCTGCTCGTGGCGGTCGCCACGGCGGTCGTGGGCTGGTTCGTCGTACGGCTCCTCCAGGGCCGCGGCACGCACCTGCCGGCGGTGCCGTGGATCGTGGACGTCGCGGTCGTCGCGCTCGCAGGAGCGGTGTTCTGGGCCGGGTGGACCGTCCGCGCCTACCAGCGGGGCAAGCGGCCCTCGCTCGACGCGATCCGCGCGGCCCGCACGTTCGTGCTGGCCAAGGCCGCCGCGCTCACGGGCGCGCTGCTCGCGGGGTGGTACGGCGCGCAGGTGCTCGTGACCCTGCCCGACCTCTCGATCGAGGCGCAGCGCGACCGCGCGGTGGCGGCGGGCGTCGCGGTCGCGTGCGCGGTGCTGCTCGCCGTGGTCGGGCTCGTGGCGGAGCGGTTCTGCCAGCTCCCGCCCGACGACCGCGGCGAGGGCCGCGAGGGCTCGACGACGCGCGAGGACCCGGAGACGCCGGGCGCGAGCACGCCCGCCTGACGCCGCGGCGCGTGGGCGTGACGCACGACACGTGACCCGGGGCGCACCGGGACGGGATGGGAGAATCGACGCATGACCGACCCTGCACGGGACACCGATCCCCGCGGCACCGGCCCCTTCGACCCGCCCGGCGTCGAGTGGACGCGCGTGTCGCCCCGGCTGATCACCGCGCGCCTGCTGTCGGTCGGCATCACGCTCGCGGTGCCGGCCGTCGCGGCGGTCGTGCTGGCGATCCTCTTCCCGCACTGGTGGCAGTGGCTCGTGCTCGGGGTGCTCGTGCTCCTCGGGCTGTGGGCGCTCGTGCTCGTCCCGCGCCAGGTGCGCGCGATCGGGTACGCCGAGCGCGACGACGACCTGCTGATCCGTCACGGCATCATGTTCCGCCAGCTCGTGGTCGTGCCGTACGGCCGCATGCAGTACGTCGACGTGCAGGCCGGGCCGCTCGCGCGCAAGCTCGGCATCGCGCAGGTGCAGCTCCACACGGCGTCGGCGTCGACCGACGCGACGATCGACGGTCTCGAGCCCGCCGAGGCGGAGCGTCTGCGCGACCGTCTCGCGTCGCGCGGCGAGGCGAGGCTGGCGGGCCTGTGAGCGAAGCACCGGCCACCGACGACCTCGTGTGGCACCGGGTGCACCCGGTCACCCCGCTCGTGCGCGGCTGGACGGTCATCGCGGTGCTGCTCGTCGTCGTCGGGCAGCAGACGCTCAACGGCCTGCCGGAGGGCGAGAACCTCCTCGAGGGGAACCGCTGGTGGATGATCCTTCTCGGCATCCTCGTGGTCGGGCTCGTGGGCCTGGGGTACTCGGCGCTCGCGTGGCGCATGACGAGCTACGCGGTCGACGACGAGTCCGTGCACCTGCGCACGGGCGTGCTGTTCCGGCAGCAGCGCAAGGCGCGGCTGGACCGGCTCCAGGCGGTCGACGTCGTGCAGCCGCTCCTCGCGCGCTTCTTCGGCCTCGCGGAGCTCAAGCTCGAGGTCGCCGGGGGCGCGGACTCGGGCGTGAAGCTCGGCTTCCTCAAGGAGGTGGAGGCCAACCGGCTGCGCAACGACCTGCTCGCGCGCGCCGCCGGACTGCGGGTCGCGCGCGAGCGCCCGGTCGGCGTCCCGACGGCGGACGCCACCGGGACGGAGGGGACCGTCGCTGGCCCGCCCGGCGCGACGCCCGACGCCGGGGCGGACGCACCCGGGCCGGTGGCCGACGGGCTCCTGGTCGCCCCCGAGGCGCCCGAGCAGCCGGTCACCGCGGTCGGGCCGGGGCGGCTCGTCGCCTCGCTCGTCCGGTCGGGCGCGACGGTCGGCCTCGTCCTCGGTGTCCTGGGGATCGCCGGGGTCGTCGTCGGCACGCGCGAGATCGGGATCCTGTTCAGCGCCCTGCCCGCGGTCCTCGGGTTCGGCGGTTTCCTGTTCTCCCGGTTCTCGGGCGAGTTCGGCTTCCGCTCGGCGATCTCGCCCGACGGCATCCGGCTGCGGCACGGCCTCCTGGAGACCCGGTCCCAGACGATCCCGCCCGGGCGCGTCCAGGCCGTGCGGCTGCGGCAGGGCCCGTTCTGGCGCGGGCCGGACTGGTGGCGGGTCGACGTCAACGTCGCGGGCTACGGCGTGAGCTCCGACGGCTCGGACACGACGAGCGTGCTCCTGCCCGTCGGGACGCGCGACGAGGCGCTCGCCGCGCTGTGGCTCGTGCTGCCCGACCTCGGCACGTCCGACCCGCGCGCCCTCCTCGACGAGGGCCTGTCCGGCCTCGACGCGGGCGAGCACTTCACGGTGACCCCGCGGCGCGCGCGCCTGCTCGACCTCGTGTCGTGGCGGCGCAACGGCTTCGCCGTGACCGACCGCGCGCTCGTGCTGCGCGGCGGGCGGGTGTTCCGCAGCCTCGTCGTCGTGCCGCACGAGCGCACGCAGTCCCTCGGGCTCGAGCAGGGCCCGCTGCAGCGCCGCTTCGACGTCGCGACGTTCGCGGTGCACTCCACGCCCGGCCCGGTCTCGCCGAAGGTCTGGCACCTCGACGCGGGCGACGCCGCGCGCCTCCTCGACACCCAGGCCGAGCGAGCCCGCGAGGCCCGTGCGCACGCCGGCCCGGAGCTGTGGATGCGACGCGACGACGTCCCCCTGGTGCCCGCGTCCGCACCGGCCGCCGAGCCGCCTCCCGCCCCCGGTACGGGACCCGACGACCGTCCGGCCGCCGACGGGGAGCAGCCGTGAGCGCGGCGGCGTCACGGCCCGGACGCCTCGGCGTGGGCGTCGTGGGGGCGGGCCGGGTCGGGGCCGTGCTCGGCAGCGCGCTGCGCGCCACCGGCCACGCGGTCGTCGGCGCGAGCGGCGTGTCCGACGCGTCGCGCGAGCGGATCGAGACCCTCCTGCCCGGCGTGCCGGTGCTGGAGGTCCCGCAGGTCGTGGAGCGCGCGGAGCTCGTGCTCCTCGCCGTGCCCGACGACGCGCTGGGCGACCTGGTCCGCGGCCTCGCCGACGTGGGGGCCTGGCAGCCGGGGCAGATCGTGGTGCACACGTCCGGTCGCTACGGGACCTCGGTGCTCGACCCGGCCCGCGCCGCGGGGGCGATCCCGCTCGCTCTGCACCCGGCCATGACCTTCACCGGCACGTCGCTCGACCTCGCGCGGCTCGAGGGCACGACGTTCGCCGTCACCGCGCCGGGTCCGGTCCTGCCGATCGGGCAGGCGCTCGTCGTCGAGCTCGGCGGGGAGCCCGTCGTCGTGGCGGAGGAGTCTCGCGGCCTCTACCACGCGGCCCTCGCGCACGGGGCGAACCACCTCGTCGTCCTCGTCGCCCAGGCGGCGCAGGCGCTGGAGGCGGCGGGCGTCGACCGGCCGGGGCGCGCGCTCGCCCCGCTGCTCGCCGCCGCGCTCGACGGCGCGACCCGCGGCGCCGACGCGGGCGCCGAGTCGGGGACCGGGTCGGGCGCCGGCGCTCTCCTCGGCCTCACCGGTCCCGTGGTGCGCGGCGACGTCGGCACCGTCCGCGAGCACCTGGCCGCCCTCGACGCGCTCGCGGCGACGAGCGACGCGGCCGACGTGCCGCCGTCGTACCGGGCGCTGAGCCGCGCCGCGACCCACCGCGCGCTCGCGGGCGGTCGCCTCGACGAGCGGACGGCCCGCGCGCTGCTCGACGCGCTCGGCGCGGACCCCGACGAGCCCGCCTCCCCCTCCGACCCTGAGGGTGCGCGGCACGACGATGAAGGAACGGCATGACCACCACCCCCCACCCGGACGCCTCGGCCGACGTCTCGACCGCGACTCCGCGCGTCGTCGCGACCCGTGCCGACCTCCGCGCGACGCTCGACGCCTGGTCCGCCGAGCACCCGGGCGCGCGCCGCGCCGTCGTCATGACGATGGGCGCGCTGCACGCCGGGCACCTCGAGCTCGTGCGGCGGGCGCGGGCCGAGGTCGGGCCGCACGGCCAGGTCGTGGTCACCGACTTCGTCAACCCGCTCCAGTTCGGCCCGGGCGAGGACTTCGAGCGCTACCCGCGCGACGTCGCGGCGGACGTCGCGCTCCTCGCGGCCGCCGGGGCCGACGTCGCGGTGGACGTCGTCTTCGCCCCGACCGTCGAGGAGCTGTACCCGGACCTCGGGTCGTCGACGGGCGGCGCCGGCCCGATCGTCCGGGTCACCTCGGGCCGGATCGGCACCGTGCTCGAGGGCGCGTCGCGACCCGGCCACTTCGACGGCGTGCTCACGGTCGTGCTCAAGCTGCTCCACCTCGTGCGGCCCGACGTCGCGGTGTTCGGGGCCAAGGACGCGCAGCAGCTCCTCGCGGTGCGGCGCCTGGTCGCCGACCTCGACCTCGACGTGGAGATCCTCGCGGTGCCCACCGTGCGCGAGGCGGACGGCCTCGCGCGCTCGTCGCGCAACGCCTACCTGTCGCCCGCCGAGCGGGACCAGGCGCTCGCGCTGAGCCGCGCGCTGCAGGCCGGGCAGGGCGCCGCGGAGGCGGGCGCCGACGCCGGTAGCGTCCTCGCCGCCGCGCGGGGAATCCTGGACGCCGCCGACGGCGTTGACCTGGATTACGTGGTGCTCGTCGATCCCGCTACCGTGGAGGACCTGGCGCCCGGCGCCGTCGGTCCCGGGCTCCTCCTGGTCGCGGCACGCGTGGGCACCACCCGTCTCATCGACAACGCGGCCGTCGAGATCGCGCCGCCCGCGACCCGGGCCGCCGACCCCGCCGGCCGTGCCCCCGCACCTGGAGGTACCGCGTGACCGCGCCGACCCCGCCGAGCCCGCACCGTCGACCGGCGTCCCTGCAGCGCCCCATGATGATCGGCAAGATCCACCGCGCGACGGTGACGCAGGCCGACCTGCACTACGTCGGATCGATCACCGTGGACGCCGACCTGCTCGACGCCGCGGACCTCTACCCGGGTCAGCAGGTCGACGTCGTGGACGTCACCAACGGAGCCCGCCTGACGACGTACGTCATCCCGGGCGAGCGCGGCGCCGGGCAGGTGTGCATCAACGGCGCCGCCGCGCACCTCGTGAAGCCGGGCGACGTTGTCATCCTCATCGCCTACGGCATGCTCGACGACGCCGACGCGCGCACCTACCTGCCGAACGTCGTCTTCGTGGACGCGCAGAACCGGATCGTCGAGCTCTCGGACGAGCCCGGCCTCGTTCCCGCCGGTCACGGCCTCGAGGCGAGCGGCCTGCCGTTCGCCCCGTTCCGTGCCGGGGGCGGCGCGGGGGCGGCCGGCGGCGACGCGTCCGTGGTGCGCCCCGCGTGAGCGGACGCGGCGGGTCCTCGACGCCAGCGCTCGTTCGGACGCTCGCCCGGACCCTCGCCGCCCCGGCGCCCGGCTGGACGACGACGGCGGACGTCGTCGTCGTCGGCTCGGGTATCGCGGGCCTCACGGCCGCGCTCGAGCTGCGTACGAGAGTGCCGCGCGTCCTGCTCGTGACGAAGGGCGAGCTGTCGTCGGGCTCGACGGTGTGGGCGCAGGGCGGCATCGCCGCGGCGCTCGACCCCGAGGACTCGCCCGAGGCGCACCTCGCGGACACGCTCGTCGCGGGCGTCGGGGTGTGCGACCCGGCCGCGGTCGAGGTGCTGGTCACGGAGGGCCCGGCGCGCGTGCGCGAGCTCGTCGCGCGCGGCGCGAACTTCGACCGGGCCGAGAACGGCGACATCGCCCTGACGCGCGAGGGCGGTCACCACGCCGACCGCATCGCGCACGCGGGCGGCGACGCTACCGGGGCCGAGATCTCGCGCGCGCTCGTCGCGCAGCTCGAGGCAGTGCGCAGCGACCCGGGCATCGAGGTCATCGAGAACGCGCTCGTGCTCGACGTCCTCACCGGTGCGGGACCGGACGGCTCCCCGCGCGCCTGCGGTGTCACGCTCCACGTGCGGGGCGAGGGCACGCGCGACGGCGTCGGGGCGGTGCTCGCGCGCGCGGTCGTGCTCGCGACCGGGGGAGTGGGGCAGGTGTTCCGCTCGTCGACCAACCCGCCGCAGGCGACGGGCGACGGTATCGCGGCGGCGCTGCGCGCGGGCGCGACGCTCGGCGACCTCGAGTTCGTCCAGTTCCACCCGACGGTCCTGTGGCTCGGCCTCGGCGCCAAGGGGCAGCTCCCGCTCATCTCCGAGGCCGTGCGCGGCGAGGGCGCGATCCTCCTCGACACCGACGGCCACCGCTTCATGCCCGCACAGCACCCCATGGCCGAGCTCGCGCCGCGCGACGTCGTCGCGCACGCGATCGTGCGGCAGATGGCCGCGACGGGCTCGGACCACGTGCTGCTCGACGCGCGCCACCTCGGCGCCGACTTCCTGCGCTCGCGCTTCCCCACGATCACGGAGCGGCTCGCCGAGAACGGCCTCGACTGGACCGAGGAGCCCGTCCCCGTGGCGCCCGCGCAGCACTACCACTCGGGCGGTGTCGTGACCGACCTGCACGGGAGGTCCACCGTCGACGGCCTCTACGCCATCGGCGAGGTCGCGTGCACGGGCGTCCACGGCGCCAACCGGCTCGCCTCCAACTCGCTGCTCGAGGGCCTGGTGTTCGCGCACCGCGCGGCGCGCCAGATCACCGACCGGGTCGCCGCGGGCGAGCTCGAGCAGGTCGAGCCGTCCGGCCGGCCGGGGCCGTCCGCGCTCGTCGCGGCCGCGGCGCGCTCACGCATCCAGTCGATCGCCTCGGCGGGCCCCGGCGTGATCCGCGACGGCGACGGCCTCGCCGTCGCCGCAGCCCGGCTCGCCGCGGTCCGCACCGACGCGCACGAGGCGAGCGACGTCGTCGCGCAGCCGCAGGCCGCGGAATGGGAGACGACGAACGTGCACCAGGTCGCGACCGCGCTCACCGCGGCGGCGGCGCTGCGCACCGAGAGCCGCGGCGGCCACTTCCGCACCGACTTCCCGGACACGGACCCGGCATGGGAGCGCCGCGTGCTCGTCTCGCTCGACACTGACGGAACGCTTCGCGTCGGCTGACCGGCCCGGCGCCGAACACGACGTTGCGGTCGTTATCCGCCGGATAGCGACCGCAACGTCGTTCTCGACGGAGCGCAGGGTCGTGCTCGACGCCACGCGGGGCCGACTACCGTGGGGGCGTGAGCAGCCCTGCCGAGCCCGTGCCCGCCCTTCCGTCCGACGGCGGAGCGCTGCCCGTCCCGTCACGCGTCGAGCCGGGGCTCGACCCGGCGTGGATCGCCGAGACCGTCGCGCGGGCGCTCGACGAGGACCTCGGCGTCGCGCCGGGCCGCGATGTCACGACGCAGGCGACCGTGCCGCCGTCGGCCACCGGGACCGCGCACCTCGTGGCGCGCGCGGACGGGGTCGTGGCGGGGCTCGTCGTCGTCGAGGAGGTGACGCGGCAGGTCGCGGAGCGGTTCGGCCTCCCGCCCGTCGAGGTGACGTTCGTCGCGTCCGACGGCGAGGCCGTCGGCCGCGGCCGCGTGCTCGCCGCGCTGACCGGCCCCGTCCAGGTGCTGCTCACCGCCGAGCGCACGCTGCTCAACCTCGCGAGCCGGGCGTCGGGCGTCGCGACGGCGACGCGTGCGTGGGCGCGCGAGCTCGCCGGGACGGGCGCGCAGGTGCTGGACACGCGCAAGACGACGCCCGGCCTGCGCGCGCTGGAGAAGTACGCCGTGCGCGCCGGGGGCGGGACGAACAAGCGCATGGGGCTCTACGACGTCGCGATGGTCAAGGACAACCACGTCGTGGCCGCCGGGTCGGTGAGCGGTGCGATCGACGCGATCCGCCGCACGTTCCCGGACGTGCTCGTCCAGGTCGAGGCCGACACGACGGCACAGGCGCTCGAGGCCGTCGCGGCGGGCGCGGACTTCCTGCTCCTCGACAACATGCCGACCCCGGTCCTCGCCGAGACGGTCGCGGCCGTCCGGGCGCGCGAGGGGACGGACGGCGTCCCGGCGAAGGTCGAGCTCGAGGCGACGGGCAACCTCACGCTGGACCGCGCGCGCGAGGTCGCGGGCACCGGCGTCGACTACCTCTCGGTCGGCGCGCTCACCCACTCGGCCCCGATCCTGGACCTCGCGCTCGACCTCCTCCCCACCCTCCCGCCGAGGGAGAGCCCTGGTCCCGCGAGGTAGAGCCCTGGTCATGACCACGGCTCTACCTCGCGCGACCATGGCTCTACCTCGCCAGACCGGGGCTCTACCTCGGCGACGCGGGAGCGTCGGTAGAATCCTCGGGTGACCTCCCCCGACGGAACCCCCTCTCCTGACGCGCGCCAGCCCGAGGAGCACGTCGACGACGTGCCGGAGCAGATGCAGGTCCGCCGCGAGAAGCGCGAGCGGATCCTCGCACGGGGCGACGAACCGTACCCCGTCTCCGTCCCGCGCACGACGACGATCGCCGACGTCCGGGCCGCGTACGCGCACCTGGAGACCGGCGAGGAGACGCAGGACGAGGTCGGCGTCGCCGGCCGGGTCGTGTTCCTGCGCAACACCGGCAAGCTGTGCTTCGCCACGCTGCAGGACGGCGAGGGCAACCGCCTGCAGGTCATGCTCAGCCAGGCCGTGGTCGGGGAGGAGTCGCTCGCGGCGTTCAAGTCCGACGTCGACCTCGGCGACCACCTGTTCGCGCACGGCCGTGTCATCAGCTCGCGCCGCGGCGAGCTGAGCGTGTTCGCCGACGCGTGGCAGATCGCCGCGAAGGCGTTGCGCCCGCTCCCGGTGCTCCACAAGGAGCTCTCGGAGGAGGCGCGCGTGCGCCAGCGCTACGTCGACCTCATCGCGCGCCCGGCCGCCCGGGACACGGTGCGTCTGCGCGCCGCCGTCGTGCGCTCGATCCGCGAGAACTTCTGGGAGCGCGGTTTCGTCGAGGTCGAGACGCCGATGCTGCAGACGCGCCCGGAGGGCGCGGCGGCACGCCAGTTCGAGACGCACATGAATGCATTCGACATCGACCTGTTCCTGCGCATCGCCCCGGAGCTGTTCCTCAAGCGCGCGGCGGTCGGCGGTGTCGAGAAGGTGTTCGAGATCAACCGCAACTTCCGTAACGAGGGCGTCGACTCCACGCACTCGCCGGAATTCGCGATGCTCGAGGCGTACGAGGCCTACGGCGACTACGACACGATGGCCGTGCTCACGCAGAACCTCGTGCAGCGTGCCGCGCAGGACGCGCTCGGGACGACTCTCGTCACGCTCGCCGACGGCACGGAATACGACCTCGGCGGCGAATGGACGCAGCTCAAGATGTACGACTCGCTCTCGGACGCGCTGGGCGAGGCGATCACGCCCGAGACGTCGGTCGAGACGCTGCTGACGTACGCGGAGAAGTTCGAGCTCACCTTCGACCCGAAGAACGTCAACCACGGCAAGCTCGTCGAGGGGCTGTGGGAGCACCTCGTGGGCGACCACCTCGTCGCGCCGACGTTCGTGCGCGACTTCCCCGTCGAGACCTCCCCGCTCACGCGCGACCACCGGGCGGTGCGCGGCCAGGTCGAGAAGTGGGACCTGTACGTGCGCGGCGTCGAGCTCGCGACCGCGTACTCCGAGCTCGTGGACCCGGTGGTCCAGCGCCAGCGCTTCGAGGCGCAGGCGCTGCTCGCGGCCGCCGGCGACGAGGAGGCCATGCGCATCGACGAGGACTTCCTGACCGCGATGGAGTACGCGATGCCGCCGTCGGGCGGCATGGGCCTGGGCATCGACCGTCTGCTCATGGCGCTGACCGGCCTCGGCATCCGCGAGACCATCCTCTTCCCGCTCGTGAAGCCCGCGCAGTAGCGCGGCCGAGACCTAGGATCGACAGCATGGACATCTGGCCCACCGTCGCGGCGCTGATCCCCTCGATCGGCGTCGGCGTGCTCTTCTACGTCGCGATGCGCGCGATCGTGCGCGCCGACCGCAACGAGCGCGCCGCGCTCGCGCGCCTCGACGCGGAACAGGAATCGGCCGTCGACGGGAATGTCACGGCCTCGCGCGACTCCTGATTCCCGCACGGTGCCGCGCGCAAAGAGCGAGAAAATGACGTACCCGCGTCCAGGAATGGTGGGCGCCGTGCCGGGGCGGCACGCGCCGGACAACGGCGTGGCCAATTGACGGTCCCGACTTTTCGATGGCATCCTGACGAGGACAATCATTCCTGTGAAGCGTGAGGTAACCACAGTGGCCCAGAAAGTCCAGGTAATTCTCGTCGACGACCTCGACGGGGGCGCGGCCGACGAGACCGTCACGTTCGCACTCGACGGCGTCTCCTACGAGATCGACCTCAGCACCAAGAATGCACAGGAGCTGCGCGACGCCTTCGCGTCGTGGGTCGGCAACGCGCGCAAGGTCTCGTCCCGCACGAGCACGGCCCGCCCCGCGCGCCGCAGCAGCCGCTCCGCCGGTTCCGCCCGCGCGACCGAAGTCCGCGAGTGGGCCCGCGCCAACGGCTACACGGTCAACGACCGTGGCCGCATCTCCCAGGAGATCCAGACGGCCTACGACGCCGCGCACTGACGCGACACCGCACGAGCACCGGAGCGCCCCGCCGACGAGCCCGTCGGCGGGACGCTCTCGCGTCCACGGGCGTCGTCCCGCCGGCCCGGTGGTCGGCCGGTGCCGGCGGCACCCGCCCGGAGAACTAGGCTCGGGTCATGACCTCCGCGACCCGCGCCCTCTGGATCGGCACCTACCCGCACCCGGCGAACGGCGGTGCGGAGGGCGTGTGGCGCGTCGGGCTCGACGTCGACGCCGCGGCCGGGACGGGGTCGTTCGTGGGCGGGGTGCTGGCGGCCGAGACGCCGTCGCCGTCGTTCCTCGCGCTGGACGGCGACACCCTGTACGCGGTGGGGGAGACGGAGTCGGGCTCGGTGTCGGCGTTCGCCGTCGTGCCGGACGGCGGCCTCGCACCCCGGGGCGGGCCCGTCGCCACGGGCGGGACGTTCCCGTGCCACGTGGCCGTGAGCGGCGACGTGCTCGTCGCGAACTACGGGGACGGCGTCCTCACGGCCGTCGCGCGGGCGGCGGACGGCGCGCTCGCCGCGGCGCCGGACGACGGCGCGGCCGTCCTCGTGCGCCGCCAGGGGCACGCGGGCGCGGGTCCGGTCGCCGACCGCCAGGAGGGGCCGCACGCCCACTTCGTCGCCCCGCTCGCGCACCTCGGCGCGGCCGACGACGGCAGCGGCGACGTGCTCGTCGTCGACCTGGGCACCGACGAGCTGCGGCGCCACGACCCCGCTGCCCCGGACGGCGCGGTCCCCCGCGTCGTCGCGACCTTCCCGCCGGGGACCGGACCGCGCCACCTCGCCGCGCTCCGGTCGGGTCACCTCGTCGTGGTCGGCGAGCTCGACCCGGCCCTGTTCGTCCTCGCGCCGGTCGACGGCCCGGACGGCGTGCGCACGTACGACGTCGTCGCCCGCTACGACGTCACGCACGCCGCGCCGCCCGCCGGCGGCGGGAACTACCCCTCTCACGTCGCGGTCTCGGCGGACGGGTCGCGCGTCCTCGTCGCGGTGCGCGGTGCCGACGTGCTCGCCGTGCACGCCGTCGAGCCGGGGCACGACGGCGGGGTCCCCTCGCTGCGCCACCTCGCCGACTCTCCGGTGGGTGGCGCCTGGCCTCGACACTTCGCCGTGCTCGCCGGCCCCGCGGCGCCCGAGGAGCCGCTGCACGACCTCGTCGTCGTCGCGAACCAGAACGACGACCCGCTCATCGAGCGTCCGGAAGCCGACTCCACGGCGGAGGAGCCGACGTCGAACCTCGCGCTCCTGCGCGTGCGCCGTTCGGACGGCGCCGCCCACGTGCTCGACGTGCTCGCGCTGCCGGCCCCGGCGTGCGTCGTGGAGGCCTGACCCGCCGTGACCGCGCTCGAGCTGCCGGAGGGCGTCTCCCCGGACCCGGCGACCCCGCTGCGGGTCGCGATGCTCTCCGTGCACACGTCGCCCCTCGACCAGCCGGGGACCGGCGACGCGGGCGGCATGAACGTGTACGTCACCGAGCTCGCGCACGCGCTCGCGCGCCGCGGCACGCAGGTCGAGATCTTCACGCGCGCCACGGCGTCGAGCCAGCCCCGCAAGGTCGAGGTGTCCGACGGCGTGACGGTGCGCCACGTCGTCGCCGGGCCCTTCGAGGGGCTCGACAAGAACGACCTGCCCGGCCAGCTCTGCGCCTTCACGGCGGGGGTGCTGCGCGCGGAGGCGCGGCACCACGAGGGCTGGTACGACGTCGTCCACACCCACTACTGGCTCTCCGGCCAGGTGGGCTGGCTCGCGGCCGACCGCTGGGACGTCCCGCTCGTGCACACCATGCACACGCTGGCGCGCGTGAAGAACGCCGCGCTCGCGCCGGGCGACGCGCCCGAGCCGCTCGGCCGGATCATCGGGGAGGAGCAGGTCGTCGCCGAGGCGGACGCGCTCGTCGCGAGCACCGACGCCGAGGCGGACGACCTCGTGCGCGACTACGCGGCCGACCCCGCGCGCGTTCACGTCGTGCCGCCGGGCGTCGACCTCGACCTGTTCTCCCCGGACCCCGGCGCGTCGGCGGGCGACGGCGCCGCGCGGCGGGAGCGGCGCCGGGTGCTGCGCGCCGGGCTGGGGCTGCCCACCGACGGCGGCCTCGTGCTCTTCGCGGGCCGCGTGCAGCCGCTCAAGGGTCCGGACGTGCTCGTCCGGGCGCTCGGCGTCCTCGCCGAGCGCGGGGATCCCGTGCCGACGCTCGTCGTGCTGGGCGGCCCGAGCGGGCGCCCGACGGCCGTGCGCGAGCTCGAGGCCCTCGCCTACCAGGTCGGGGTGAGCGACCGGCTCGTCGTCCGCCCGCCGGTCCCGCGCGACGAGCTCGCGCGGTGGTACCGCGCCGCCGACGTCGTCGCCGTGCCGTCGCACAACGAGTCGTTCGGGCTCGTGGCGGCCGAGGCCGAGGCGAGCGGCACGCCCGTCGTCGCGGCCGCCGTCGGCGGGCTGAAGACCGTGGTCGAGGACCAGGTGTCCGGCGTCCTCGTCGCCGACCACGACCCCGTGACGTGGGCGCGCGTGCTCGGCGACCTGCTCGCCGACGACCAGCGCCTCGCCGCACTCGGCGACGGCGCCCGGCGCGCCGGCGCGCGGTTCGGCTGGGACACCGCCGCGCTGCGCATGCTCGACGTCTACGCGCAGGCGCGCAAGGTGCGCGCGGCGCGCTGATGCCGCGCGCACCCCTCGCTGCGGGTCAGGCGTCCGGCGCGGCGCGCTCCAGGACCAGGACGGGGATCTCGCGCGACGTCTTCTCCTGGTAGTCCGCGTACGGCGGGTAGGCGGCGACCGCGCGCTCCCACCAGAGCGCCTTCTCCTCGCCGTGGACCTCGCGCGCGACGTAGTCGTGGCGCTCGGCCTCGTCCTGGAGCTCGACCTGCGGGTGCGCGAGGACGTTGTAGTACCAGACGGGGTGCTTCGGGGCGCCGCCCAGCGACGCGACGACCGCGTACACGCCGTCGTGCTCGACCCGCATGAGCGGCGTCTTGCGGACCTTGCCGGTCCGGCGCCCCAGGGTCGTGAGCACGACCACCGGCATCCCGTTCAGGGTCGTGCTGCGCGTCCCGCCGGACGACTCGTAGGACTCGGCCTGCTTTCGGGACCAGGCGCTCGGGCTGGGGGCGTACTCTCCGTCGATCGGCATGTCCGGGCAACGTGCGCGACGCCCGCCCGATTCCCGGACCTTCGTCCCACGCCCGACGGCGACGGTCACCACCACGTGGGACGCGGGTGCCCGCGCGCCGGGCCGTGCGGCAGGATGGAACCCATGACCTACACCCTCGTGCTGCTCCGCCACGGCGAGAGCGAATGGAACGCCAAGAACCTGTTCACCGGCTGGGTGGACGTCGCCCTGTCGGAGAAGGGGACCGAGGAGGCGAAGCGCGGCGGTCAGCTCCTCACCGAGGCCGGCGTCCTGCCCGACGTCGTGCACACCTCGCTCCTGCGCCGCGCCATCACGACGGCGAACCTCGCGCTCGACGCCGCGGACCGCCACTGGATCCCGGTGAAGCGGTCGTGGCGCCTCAACGAGCGTCACTACGGTGCGCTGCAGGGCAAGAACAAGAAGCAGACGCTCGACGAGTTCGGCGAGGAGCAGTTCATGCTCTGGCGCCGCTCGTACGACGTCCCGCCGCCCGCGATCGAGCTGGGCTCCGAGTTCTCGCAGGACACGGACCCGCGCTACGCCGACGCGCCCGTCGTGCGCACCGAGTGCCTCAAGGACGTGCTCGAGCGCGCCCTGCCGTACTGGGACGGCGAGGTCGTGCCGGACCTGAAGGCGGGCAAGACCGTCCTCGTCGCGGCGCACGGCAACTCGCTGCGCGCGATCGTCAAGCACCTCGACGGCATCTCCGACGAGGACATCGCCGCGCTCAACATCCCGACCGGCATCCCGCTGCTCTACGAGCTCGACGAGGACCTCAAGCCGGTGACGAAGGGCGGCCGCTACCTCGACCCCGAGGCCGCCGCCGAGGCCGCCGCCGCGGTCGCCAACCAGGGCCGCTGACCGCCCGCACGCACAGACGACCGTGGCCCGTCCGGATCTCCCGGACGGGCCACGGTCGTCTGTGCGCAGGAACCGAGACGGCGAGGTAGAACCACCGGCACCGAGGTAGAGCTCCGCGGGTCCTACGTCGAGACCTGAGGCTCTACCTCGCGGCAGGGCCGTGGCGCCGTCGTCAGGCAGACGCGCGGGCGGAGCCGGCGGGGGTGCCGCGGTCGTCGGCGAAGTCGCCGGTGACGAGGTACGTCACGCGCTTGGCGATGGAGACGCCGTGGTCGCCGAAGCGCTCGTAGTAGCGGCCCACGAGCGTGACGTCGACGGTCTCCTGCGGGGTCCCCGTCCACGTGCCGTCGAGCAGCGCGGTGAAGGTGTCCTGGTGGAGCTTGTCGAGCAGGTCGTCGTCGCGCTCGATGTTCGCGGCGACGGTCAGGTCGCGCGTCGTGAGGAGCGTCGTCGTCCGGCGGGCGACGCGCACGGCGGCGTCGTGCATCTGCTCGAAGGTCCGGTGCAGGGACGGCTCGATCGCCCGGGCCGGGTAGCGGCCGCGCGCGACCTGCGCGATGTGCCGGGCGAGGTCGCCCATGCGCTCCAGGGTGGCGCTCATGCGCAGCGCGCTGACCACGACCCGCAGGTCGGTGGCCACGGGCTGCTGCTGCGCGAGGAGGAGCACGCAGCGCTCGTCGAGCTCGCGCTCGAGGGCGTCGATCGTGTGATCGTCGCCGATGACCGACTGCGCGAGCTGCAGGTCCGCCGTGAGGAGCGCCTGCCCCGCGCGGTTGACGGCCGACTCCACCAGCCGGCTCATCTCGGCCAGGTCGTCGCCGACCTGCTTCAGCTCGGCCTCGAAGATCTCCCGCATCGCTTCCCTCTCGTCGTGACCGGTCCGTCCGGTCCGTGACGGCGTGCGCCCCTGCGCGCCGGGCGGCGCCCGGGCACGCCGTCGGCTCCCGTCACGCTCGCAGGTGCGGTCGACCGGGCGGTGAACTCCAGGGCGCCGCCAGGTGAACTCTTGGCGGCTCACGCCCGTGGAGCGCCGGATCGACGGGTCGGGCGCGCGCGCGACCGTACGCTGGACGTGTGCAAGCCGAGAGTCTCATCGAGGGCGCGACCGTGCTGGCCGCCGGCGTCGTGGGCGTCGTCGTCGGCGTGATCGCGGCCATCGCGTTCCGTGTGAGCGAGCGCCAGCAGCGCGCCGCCCGGGTGGAGCCGACGCCCGAGCTCGACGAGGGTCTCGTCCGCGTGCTCGCCGTCCTGCGGTCCGCCGCCGTCGTGCTGGACGAGGAGGGCGAGGTCGTGCGAGCCAGCCCGCCGGCGTACGCGCTGGGCGTGGTGCGCGGCGACGCGGTCGCGCACGCGGCGATCCGGGACATGATCGACGACGTGCGCCGCGACGGCGTGATCCGCGACGAGGAGCTCGAGCTCCCGCGCGGGCCGGTCGGCCGGGGCACGGTCATGCTCCAGGTCCGCGTCGCCCAGGTGGGCCCTCAGCACATGCTCGTGCTCGCGGAGGACCGGACCGAGGCGCGGCGCGTCGAGGCGATCCGGCGCGACTTCGTCGTGAACGTGTCCCACGAGCTGAAGACGCCGGTCGGGGCGCTGGCGCTGCTCGCCGAGACGGTGCAGGACGCGGCCGACGACCCGGTGGCGGTGCGGCGGTTCTCCGCGCGCATGCAGTCGGAGGCGACGCGTCTGTCCGCGCTCGTGCAGGAGATCATCGAGCTCTCGCGGCTCCAGGTCGCGGGCGCGCTCCAGGAGGTCACGGTCGTGCCGGTGCGGGGCGTCGTCGAGGAGGCGGTGGACCGCGCGCGCACGACGGCGCAGGGCAAGGGCATCACGCTCACGACCGGGGGAGAGCTCGACGCCGCGGTGTACGGCGACCACAACCTGCTCGTCACCGCGGTGCGCAACCTCCTCGACAACGCGGTCGCCTACTCGGGCGAGAACACGCGCGTCGGGGTCGGCGTCTCGCTCGCGGGCGACCTGGTCGAGATCGCGGTCGTGGACCAGGGCATCGGGATCTCGGCCGACGAGCAGGCCCGCGTGTTCGAGCGGTTCTACCGGGTGGACCCCGCGCGCTCGCGCGACACCGGCGGGACGGGCCTCGGCCTGAGCATCGTCAAGCACGTCGCCGCCGACCACGGCGGCGAGGTCACCATGTGGTCCGAGCCGGGACGCGGCTCCACCTTCACGCTCCGGATCCCCGCGGCGGACGTGCCGGTCGAGCGGGCACGTGCCGCGGCGTCGGGCACGACCCACGACGCTCCGGGGGACGAGGGCACGGCCGGGGCGGACCCCGGGACCGTGCAGCACGACGTGCGGCGGGCCGCGCAGGCCCCCGCACCCGACGACGTACAGAACAAGGAGGTAGGCGCGTGACGCGCATCCTGGTGGTGGAGGACGAGGAGTCGTACCGCGACCCGTTGACGTACCAGCTGCGGCGCGAGGGCTTCGACGTCGTCGAGGCGGCGACGGGCACCGAGGCGCTGGAGCGGTTCGACGCGGACGGGGCGGACCTGGTCCTGCTCGACCTCATGCTCCCCGGGCTCAGCGGCACCGAGGTGTGCCGCGAGCTGCGGCAGCGCGGCGACGTGCCCGTCATCATGCTCACGGCGAAGGACTCGGAGATCGACAAGGTCGTGGGCCTCGAGCTGGGTGCGGACGACTACGTGACGAAGCCGTACTCGTTCCGCGAGCTGCTCGCGCGCGTGCGCGCCGTGCTGCGCCGCAAGGGCGGGGAGAACGGGGGCGAGGTCGTCGCGGAGAGCGCGCTGGAGGTCGGTCCGGTGCGCATGGACGTCGAGCGGCACACGGTGAGCGTCGACGGCCAGGTCGTGCCGTTCCCGCTCAAGGAGTTCGAGCTCCTGGAGCTGCTGCTGCGCAACGCGGGGCGCGTGCTCACGCGCGGGCAGCTCATCGACCGGGTCTGGGGCACGGACTACGTGGGCGACACCAAGACGCTCGACGTCCACGTGAAGCGCATCCGGTCGAAGATCGAGCCCGAGCCGGCGAGCCCGCGCTACCTCCTCACGGTCCGCGGGCTCGGCTACAAGATCGCGGACGGCGTCGGCCAGTCCTGAGGAACGACCGCCCGGCACGGGCGCACGGCCGGACCGACGGCCCCGGCACGTCCTCTCGACGAGCGTGCCGGGGCCGTCGCCGTGCCCGTCCCAGTGCCCGTCCGGCGCCCGTCCGGCGCCCGTCCCCGTGCCGTGCCCGTGCCCGTGCGACGTCGGCCCACCCCGCCTGGCGGGTGGCACGGAAGGTCTGTGCACTGTTCATCCCTCGTTCACCCGCTCTCGGGGAACGCGTCACCCGGCGCTCCTAGCGTCGGGCTCGTCACCGGCGCTCGCTGGTGCCACGAGACGCTTGAACAGGATGGAACGAAGAGTGAAGCTCAGCCGATTCTCCCGTGCTGGATCCGCCGTCGCGATCGGTGCGCTCGCGCTGACCCTCGCCGCCTGCGGGTCGGACGACCCCGTCGGCAGCGCCGACGGCGCCACCGACGGTTCCTCCGAGGGCTCGTCCGAGACCGCGAGCGACCTCAGCGGTGAGCTCAACGGTGCGGGCGCCAGCTCGCAGGAGTCCGCCATGGAGGCGTGGCGCGCCGGGTTCCAGAGCGCGAACCCCGACGTCACCGTGAACTACGACCCGGTCGGGTCCGGCGGCGGCCGCACCCAGTTCCTCGAGGGCGGCGTCGCGTTCGCCGGCTCGGACGCGGTGCTCAAGGAGGAGGAGATCACGCAGTCGCAGGCCGTGTGCGGCCCCGACGGCGCGATCGACCTCCCGGTCTACGTCAGCCCGATCGCCATCATCTACAACCTGCCGGACGTCGCGGAGCTCAACCTCGCGCCGGCCACCATCGCGGGCATCTTCAACGGCACCATCACGCAGTGGAACGCGCCGGAGATCGCCGCCGACAACCCCGACGCGACGCTCCCGGACCTCGCGATCACCCCGGTCCACCGCTCCGACGAGTCGGGCACGACCGAGAACTTCACCGAGTACCTCGCCGCGACGGCGGGCGACGCGTGGGGCCACGAGCCGAGCGGCGACTGGCCGACGCAGGGTGGCGAGTCCGCGCAGGGCACCTCGGGCGTCGTGCAGACCGTCCAGGGCGGCGAGGGCACGATCGGCTACGCCGACGCGTCGAAGGCCGGCGACCTCGGGACCGCGAAGATCAAGGTCGGCGAGGAGTGGGTCGCGTACTCGCCCGAGGCCGCGGCCAAGGTCGTCGACGCGTCGCCGCGCGTCGAGGGCCGCCACGACCACGACATCGCCGTCGAGCTGGACCGCACGACGACCGAGGCCGGCGCGTACCCGCTCGTGCTCGTCTCGTACGCGGTCGCGTGCCTGAACTACGAGGACGAGGCGACGGGCGACCTCGTCAAGGCGTTCCTCACCTACATCTCGAGCGAGGAGGGCCAGTCGGCCTCCGCGTCGGCCGCGGGCAACGCGCCGATCTCGGAGGACCTGCGCACGGACGTCCACGCGGCGATCGAGGCCATCACGGTCGGCGCCGCCGGCTGACGACCGCCGGGAACCAGGGGGCGGCGGGGCCTACGAGCCCCGCCGCCCCTCACCCGCGAGATCGCCCGCGACCCAGACCTCACGCAGCAGGACCGCATGCACCGGGAGCACGAGTGACCACCACAGCCCCACCCACGACGCCGGGCGCCACGCCGGGCCCGACGCCTCGCGCGGGAGCCCCGCGCCGCCGGGCCCGGAACACCGACCGCGGCGTCAACCGCGCGTTCCGCTGGACCGCGACGGGCGCCGGAGGGCTCATCCTCGCCGTCCTCGCCGCGGTCGCGATCTTCCTCGTGCTCCGCGCGTGGCCCGCGCTCACCGCGGGCGGGGACGTCCTCGGCGAGGAGGTGTCCTGGTTCCCGGAGGGCGCCTCGCTGCTGTCGTTCGTCGGTCCGCTGATCTTCGGCACGCTCCTCGCGGCCGCGCTGTCGCTCCTCCTCGCGACGCCGGTCGCGATGGGCATCGCGCTCTTCATCTCGCACTACGCGCCGCGCCGGCTCGCGTCGACCCTCGGGTACGTCGTCGACCTCCTCGCGGCGATCCCCAGCGTCGTCTACGGCCTGTGGGGCTCGCTCGTGCTCCCGCCGATCGTCGTCCCGGTGTGGTCGTGGCTCGCCGACACGTTCGGGTGGTTCCCGCTCTTCGCCGGCCCGGCCTCGCCGACCGGCCGCGTCCTGCTCACCGTCGCGCTCGTGCTCGCGGTGATGATCCTGCCGATCATCACCGCGGTGAGCCGCGAGGTGTTCCTCCAGACGCCGAAGCTCCACGAGGAGGCGGCGCTCGCGCTCGGCGCGACGCGCTGGGAGATGATCCGCACGGCGGTCATCCCGTTCGGGCGGTCGGGCGTCATCTCCGCCGCGATGCTCGGCCTCGGCCGCGCGCTCGGCGAGACGATGGCGGTGCTGATGATCCTCTCGCCCGGGCTCCTCTACTCGTTCAAGATCCTGCAGGCCGGGCAGCAGCAGACGATCGCCGCGAACATCGCGGCCGACTTCCCCGAGGCCAACCCCCTCGGGGTGAGCACCCTCATCGCGACGGGCCTCGCGCTGTTCCTCATCACCCTGCTCGTCAACATGGGCGCCCGCGCGATCGTCGCGCGGCGCAAGGACTTCTCGGGAGCCAACTGATGAGCGCCCTCAGCACCAGCCCCGCGCGCGGGGCCTCCGCCCCCGACCCGGAGCGCACCGCGTCCGTCCGCGCGCTCCTGCGCGGCGCGGACGCCGGCCGCCGCCGCAAGGACCGCACGATGACGGTCCTCATGTGGAGCGCGTTCGCCCTCGCGATGGTGCCGCTCGTGTCCGTCGCGTGGACCGTCGTCGTGCACGGCATGGAGCGGTTCGACGCCTACTTCCTCACGCACTCCATGCGCGGGGTGTTCGGGGGCATGGACGCGGGCGGCATCTACCACGCGATCCTCGGCACGCTGCTCATCACGCTCGGCGCCGCGGTGATCTCGGTCCCCATCGGCCTGCTCGCGGCGATCTACCTCGTCGAGTACGGCCGCGGCCCGCTGGCCCGTGCGGTGACGTTCTTCGTCGACGTCATGACGGGCATCCCGTCGATCGTCGCCGGTCTCTTCGCCTACGCGCTCTTCGCCGTGGTCTTCGGTCCCGGGGTGCGCATGGGCATCGTCGGCTCCGTCGCGCTGTCCGTGCTCATGATCCCCGTCGTCGTGCGCTCGTGCGAGGAGATGCTCCGGCTCGTGCCCAACGAGCTGCGCGAGGCGGCCTACGCGCTCGGCGTGCCCAAGTGGCTCACCGTCGTGCGGGTCGTGCTGCGCACGTCGATCGCGGGCATCACGACCGGCGTCATGCTCGCCGTCGCGCGCGTCATCGGCGAGACCGCGCCGCTGCTCATCACCGTCGGCGTCGTCGACTCCATCAACGGCAACCTCTTCGAGGGCCGCATGATGACGCTGCCCGTGTACGTGTACCGGCAGTACAGCCAGGGCCTGGTGCCCTGCAGCAACGTCACCGACGTCGTGTGCATCCCCGACATCAACTACGACCGGGCCTGGGCGGCCGCCCTGACGCTGATCCTCATCGTCATGCTGCTCAACCTCGTCGGGCGACTCGTCACCCGCTGGTTCGCCCCCAAGACCCTCCGCTAGAACAGGACAGCTCCGATGGCACAGCGCATCGACGTCAAGGACCTCAACATCTACTACGGCGACTTCCTCGCCGTGCAGGACGTCGGCATGACGATCGACCCCAAGTCCGTGACGGCCTTCATCGGCCCGTCCGGGTGCGGCAAGTCGACGTTCCTGCGGACCCTCAACCGCATGCACGAGGTCATCCCCGGCGCGCGCGTCGAGGGCACGGTCGCCATGGAGGGCGTGGACCTCTACGGGGACGACGTCGACCCGGTCGCCGTGCGTCGCCAGGTCGGCATGGTCTTCCAGCGGCCGAACCCGTTCCCCACGATGTCCATCAAGGAGAACGTGCTCGCGGGGGTGAAGCTCAACAACAAGCGCATCTCGAAGTCCGACGCCGAGGACCTCGTCGAGTCGTCGCTGCGTGGCGCGAACCTGTGGAACGAGGTGAAGGACCGCCTCGACCGTCCGGGCTCGGGCCTCTCCGGCGGCCAGCAGCAGCGCCTGTGCATCGCGCGCGCCATCGCCGTCAAGCCCCAGGTGCTCCTCATGGACGAGCCGTGCTCGGCGCTCGACCCGATCTCCACGCTCGCGATCGAGGACCTCATCGCCGAGCTCAAGGACGAGTACACGATCGTCATCGTCACGCACAACATGCAGCAGGCGGCGCGCGTGAGCGACCGCACGGCGTTCTTCAACATCGCGGGCACCGGCAAGCCGGGGCGCCTCATCGAGATGGACGACACCGCGACGATGTTCTCCTCGCCCACCCAGCAGGCCACCGAGGACTACATCTCCGGCCGCTTCGGGTGACCTGAGCCGCATCGGGCCCAGCAGACGCGGTCTGCGCGGCCTG
>NZ_JBGNYC010000048.1:0-34755 GCF_051844275.1 Cellulosimicrobium sp. CpK407 | reverse complement strand
CGCGCCCGCAGCGCGGCGGCCGCGGCGAGCACGACCGGCGAGGCGCCGACGACGGCCCCGACGAGGGACGGGTCCGCGCGGCCCGCGCTCTCGACGACGAGGACGCTGAACCCCACGAGTCCGGTCGCGGCGAGCGCGAGGAGGCGGAGCAGCGCGCGCGGCGACGGCAGGACCCACGGCACGCGGCGCGCGGCGAGCACGGCGAGCAGGACGAGCGCCGCGACGGCGTAGCGCGCGGCCTGGCCGCCGAGCACCGGGAAGTCCGCGAGGGCGGCGGACGCGACGAACGACGAGCCGACGATCACCATGCCGGCGGCGCACCGCAGGTCGCCGGACCCCGCCGGTCCGGGGAGGCCGGGCGCACGACCGACGACGTCGGACCGAGAGCCGTGGCGAGAGGGACGTGCGAGGAGGGACATGCGTCGACCGTAGGGACGCCCCTGGACCAGGGTGCAGGTCCAGATCCTGCCTGGTTCACTGGGCCAGATGGTGACCCGGATCGAGCCCGACGCGCTGCTGCTCGCCCTCGGCCCGCCCCCCGGGCGCGACGTCGGCCGGTGGCTGCAGGCCGGTCTGCGCGCGGCCGTGGTGGACGGGCGCCTCGAGGCGGGCGCGGCGCTCCCGTCGAGCCGCGACGCGGCGGCGGTGCTCGGCCTCTCGCGCGGCACCGTGACCACCGCCGTCGACGTGCTCGTCGGCGAAGGGCTGCTCGTGTCCCGGCCCCGGTCGGGGGTGGT
The DNA here is from genome assembly GCF_051844275.1 of Cellulosimicrobium sp. CpK407. Lineage (NCBI taxonomy): Bacteria > Bacillati > Actinomycetota > Actinomycetes > Micrococcales > Promicromonosporaceae > Cellulosimicrobium > Cellulosimicrobium sp. CpK407. The sequence continues at coordinate 34,018 of NZ_JBGNYC010000048.1, read as the reverse complement.
CGTCGCGGCGCTGCCCGCGCCGCCGTCGGGCCGTCCGGGGACGGCGGCGGGCCCGGCCGGTGCGGTGCCCGGCGCGGAGCCCGGACCCCGGCGGGCGTCAGGGGCGGCGCGGCCGGCGAGCGTCGGGACGCCCGACCCTGCGCTCTTCCCCCGCGCCGCGTGGGCGCGCGCCGTGCGCGACGGGATGCGGGGACTGGCCGACGCCGACCTGGGCTACCCGGACCCGCAGGGGCTGCCGGCGCTGCGCGAGGCGCTCGCGGTCCACCTGCGCCGAGCGCGCGGCGCCCACGTCGCGGCGGAGGACGTGGTCGTGGTGAGCGGGGTCGCGCAGGCGCTCTCCCTCCTCGCCCGGCTGCTCGTCGCGGGGCGGGTCGCGGGCGCGCGACCGGCGGGGCCCGTGCGCGTGGCGGTCGAGGACCCGTCGTCGCGCGGGGCGCTCGAGCTGCTGCGCGACGCCGGCCTGCGCACCGTCGGCGTGCCGGTGGACACGGAGGGTCTGCGCGCGGACCTGCTGCCCGACGACGCGCGCGCCGTCCTCGTGACGCCCGCCCACCAGTTCCCGCGCGGGGTCGTGCTCGGCCCCGCGCGACGGCGCGCCCTCGTCGCCTGGGCCGCGGCGGGCGACCGCCTCGTGCTCGAGGACGACTACGACGCCGAGCTGCGCTACGACCGGGAGCCGGTCGCCTCGGTGCGGGCCCTGGACCCGGAGCGCGTCGTGCTGCTCGGCTCCGTGTCCAAGCTCCTCTCGCCCGCGCTGCGGCTCGGCTGGGTCGTGGCGCCGCCGCGCGTCGTCGGGCCCCTGGTGGAGGCGAAGCGGCACGCGGACCTCGGGACGTCCGTGCCCGAGCAGGCGGCGCTCGCGGCGCTGCTCGGCTCGGGCGCCTACCAGCGCCACCTGCGCCGGGCCCGGCTCGTGTACCAGCGGCGGCGGCGCCTGCTGCTCGACGCGCTCGCGCACGCCCTGCCCGGGGTCGAGGTGGGCGGGGTCGCCGCCGGGCTCCATCTCGTCGTCCCGCTCCCCGGCCCGGCCGCCGAGCGCGCCGCGGTCGCGGGCCTGCACGCGGCGGGCGTGCCCGCCGAGCCGCTGAGCGGGACGGGGGTGGACCGCCACGAGGCGGGGGTGGTGGTCGGGACCGCGCGCGTGCGCGACGGCGACGTCGAGCGCGTCGCGCGCGTGCTCCGGGCGGCGGTCTTGACGGGTCCCGAGTAACTGGTACGTTAGTACCAGTTCTGCGCACGACGGCGGGCCCTGCCACCCGGTGCGCCGACCCGAGGGAGTCTCCCCATGGCATGGATCGTCCTCATCCTCTCCGGCATGCTCGAGGCCGGCTGGGCTCTCAGCCTCAAGGCGTCGCACGGCTTCACCCGGCTGTGGCCGAGCGTCGCGTTCGTCGTCATGCTCGTCCTGAGCATGGTCGGCCTGAGCATCGCCCTGAAGTCCCTGCCCGTCGGCGTGGCCTACGGTGTCTGGGTGGGGATCGGCGCCTCGCTGACCGCTATCCTCGCCGTCGTCCTGTTCGACGAGCCCGTCACGATCCTCAAGGTGATCTCCCTCGTGCTGATCGTCGCGGGGGTCGTGGGGCTCAACCTCTCCGGGGGAGGGCACTGACACCGATGCCGACCGAGACCGTCGACCCGCGACCCGCACCGCGTCGTCAGGCGCGCGGGGTCGCGCGCCGCGACGCGATCGTCCGCGCCGCCGCGGACCTCATCCTCCAGGAGGGCCCCGCCGCGGTGACCCACCGCGCCGTCGCGTCCCGGGCCGACGTCCCGCTCGCCGCCACGACGTACTACTTCACCGGGCTCGACGACCTCATCGGCGCGGCCGGCGAGGTCGTCGTCTCCGGGTGGGCGGACCACGCGCGAGGAGCCGCCGAGCGGGCCGCGCGGGGCGGGGACCGGGCGCGCGAGGACGCGCACGTGCTCGTCGACGCGGTCCTGCCGCCCGGCGGGGAGAGCGAGCTGCGCGGCTTCTACGAGCACCTCGTGGGCGCGGGCCGCTACCCCGCGCTCGCGCGTGCCTACGGCGAGGGCCGGCAGGGGCTCGACGACGCCGTCGCCCAGCTCCTCGCGGTGCGCGGGCTCGCGAGCGTGCCGCCCGCGCTGCTCATCGCCGTGGTGGACGGCGCCGCGGTGAGCGCGCTGAGCGAGGGTCACGACGTGCGCGACCTCGCCCTGCAGCGCGTCCGCGAGCTCGTGGCCCGGTCGCGCGCGAGCTGACGACCGGCCGAGGACGGGTCGGGCACCGCGCCGGACGGTCGCGATAGCCTCGCGGGCCATGAGCCGTCGACCCGCGTCCACCCGACCCGCCCTGCGCGACCGCCTGGTCCCGGAGAGCGTCCGCTCGCTCACGTCGACCGGCGTCGCGCTCGTGCTGGGACCCCTCGCGGTCGTCCTCGCGGTCCGTCCGCTCGGGCTCGACGACGGCACCGCGCCCGTCGCGGCCGGCCTCCTCGTGTGGGTGGTGCTGTCGGGGCTGTACTGCGTGCTCACGTGCGTGGCGTTCGCCGGGCGTCGCGGGCCCGCGCTCGAGCAGGCGCTCGTCGCGGCGCACCCCGACGGCCGGGGCCGGGTGGGCACGTGGCTCCTCGGCGGGGGCTCGGCGGCGTGGTCGGTCCAGTTCGCGCTCATGGCCCTGCTCGTCGGGTTCGTGCTCGCCCAAGGGGTCGCGTGGGCCGCCGTCCCCGCGATCACGGTGCTCGGCGTCGCGGTGATCGTCGTGTCGTGGGTGACGGTCCTCGTCTCCTACTCCGTGCACTACGCCCGGCGCGACGTCGCGGCGGGCGACGGCGGGTTCGCGTTCCCGGGGCAGGGACCGCGGGCCTTCGCCGACTACGTGTACCTCGCGGCGGGCGTGAGCACCACGTTCTCCACCGCCGACGTCACCGTGCTCGACACGGGGACGCGCCGGATGGTCACGACGCACGCCGTCGTGGCGTTCGCGTTCAACGCGGTGATCGTCGCGCTCGTGGTCGCGGTGCTCGTGAACGCCTGAGCGGCGAGCCGACGCCCGGCGACGTGGGGGAGCGTGCGGTGGCCTAGCCTGGAGGGCGTGCCCGACCGCCTCGAGACCGTCGTCTACCGGACCCCTCTGACCACGCGGTTCCGCGGGCTCGACGCCCGCGACGGCGTGCTGCTGCGCGGGGAGGCGGGGTGGGGGGAGTTCTCGCCGTTCTGGGACTACGACGACGCCGAGTCGTCCGCCTGGCTGCGGGCCGCCCGCGAGGCGGCCGACCAGGGCTGGCCCGCCGCCGTCCGCGACCGCGTGCCCGTCAACGTCACGGTCCCCGCCGTCGGGCCGGACCGTGCGCGCGAGCTCGTCGCCGCGTCCGGCGGGTGCCGCACCGCGAAGGTCAAGGTCGCCCAGCGCGGACCCGACGGGACGCTCGAGCCCGTGGGCGCGGAGGCCGCGCGCCTCGAGGCCGTGCGCGACGCGCTCGGCCCGGGCGGGCGGGTCCGGGTCGACGCCAACGGTGCGTGGGACGCCGAGGAGGCCCTGCGGCGCCTGCCGCTCCTCGACCGGGCCGCCGGCGGGCTCGAGTACGTCGAGCAGCCGTGCGCGGACGTCGCCGGGCTGGCGGCCGTCCGGCGCGGGCAGCCGGGCGACAGGGCCGTGCCCGTGGCCGCGGACGAGTCGGTCCGCCGCGCCGAGGACCCGCTCGCCGTGGTCCGCGCCGACGCGGCGGACGTCGTCGTCCTCAAGGTCCAGCCCCTCGGCGGCGTGCGCGCGTGCCTCGACCTCGCCGACCAGGTCGGGATCCCCGTCGTCGTGTCGTCCGCGCTCGAGTCGTCCGTGGGCATCGCCGCGGGCGTCGCGCTCGCCGCCGCTCTCCCCGAGCTCCCGTACGCGTGCGGCCTCGCGACGGTGAACCTCTTCGCGGCCGACGTCGTGGACCACCCGCTCGTCCCCGTCGACGGCGCCCTGCCCGTCGTCCGCCCCGAGCCCGCCGCCGCGGCTCTCGCGGCCACCGCGCCCGACGACGAGACGGACCGCCGCTGGCGCGAGCGGCTCGACCGCGTCGCCGGCCTGCTGCTCACGGGGGGTGCCCGGTGACCGCGCCCGTGGGCACGCACGGCCCGGGCGCCGGCGCCCCGCCCGGCGGCGCGGACCTCGACGCTCTGCTCGACGGCCTGGACGCCCAGCCGCCGGCGGTGCGCAGCGCGTTCGTGCTCGTGCACCGGCTGCTGCACGAGGGCGTCGCCGACGTCGTCCTCGCGCCCGGGTCGCGCAGCGCGCCGCTCGCCTACGCGCTCGCGGCGGCGTCCGACCTCGGGCGCCTCACGCTGCACGTGCGCGTCGACGAGCGCGCGGCCGGCTTCCTCGCGCTCGGCCTGTCGCGCGGCGCCGGGCCGGTCGCTCGCGGGGGCGTCCCGCTGCCCCGGCCCGTCGCGGTCGTCACCACGTCCGGGACGGCCGTCGCGAACCTCCACCCCGCGGTGCTCGAGGCGCACCACACCGGCGTCCCGCTCGTGCTCCTCACCGCCGACCGGCCGCACGAGCTGCGCGGCACGGGCGCCAACCAGACGACGCACCAGGCCGGGATCTTCGGACCGGCCGTGCGGTTCGCCGCGGACGTCCCCGCGCCCGACGGGCGCCCGGGCGAGGTGCGCGACCTCCTCGCCGTCGCGACGCGTGCGCTCGCCGAGGCGGTCGGCGCCCGCTCGGGGCACCCCGGCCCGGTGCACCTCGACCTCGCCTACCGTGAGCCCCTCGTCCCCGACGCTGCGCCCGGCTCCGACGCGCCCGCCACGGACCCGCGCGGCGTCCGCGCGGCCGTCGTGCTGCCGGCCGCGGCGCCGCCCGAGCCGGCGGAGCCGCAGCCGGGCGGTGACGCCGTTCTCCTCGGCGTCGCTCCCGTCGCCGTGCCGGTCCCCGGCGGGCGGACCGTCGTCGTCGCGGGCGACGGCGCGGGCCGAGTCGCGCGCGTCCTCGCCGAGGCGCGCGGCTGGCCGCTGCTCGCGGAGCCGTCGTCGGGGGCGGCGGGCGGCCCGAACCTGGTCGCCGCGCACGCGCTCGTGCTCGGGGTCGACGAGCTCGTGGACGGCGTGGAGCACGTCGTCGTGCTCGGCCGGCCGACGCTCTCGCGGCCCGTGCAGCGCCTGCTCGGGCGGCCCGACGTCGAGGTGAGCGTCGTCGCACCGGGCGCCGGCCCGTGGCCCGACGCCGCGCGCAACGCGTCGACGGTCCTGACGGCGGTGCCCGAGCGGTGGCTCGCCCCGCGCCCGGGTGCCCCGGACCCGTCCGGGCCCGTGCCCGGACCGGCGTCGGACCACGCGACCGACACGGGCTGGCTCGCGCGCTGGCGCGCGGCGTCGGCGGCGGCCGTCGAGGTCGTCACCGCGGAGACCGACGGGTCGCTGACCGACGGCCCGAGCGTGGCGCGCGCCGTGGTCGGCGCGTGCGGGCCGGACGACCTGCTCGTGGTCGGGTCGTCCAACCCGGTGCGGGACCTCGCCCTCGTGCTCGGCCTCGACGCGGACGCCCCGCGCGTCCTGGCGAACCGCGGCCTCGCCGGGATCGACGGCACCGTGTCGACCGCGCTCGGCGCGGCGGTCGCCACCGCCCGGCCGCACCGCCGCACGCGCGCGCTGCTCGGCGACCTCACGTTCCTCCACGACGCGGGCGGGCTGCTGCGCGGTCCGCACGAGCCGCACGTCGACCTGCAGCTCGTCGTGGTGAACGACGACGGCGGCTCGATCTTCGCGGGCCTCGAGCCGGGCGCCCTGGGGGAGACGTCCGCGGTGGCAGGGCGCACGTTCGAGCGGGTGTTCGCGACGCCGCACGGCGCGAACCTCGCCCAGCTCTGCGCGGGGTACGGCGTGGACCACCAGCTCGTGCAGGACGTCCCCTCGCTGCGGCACGCGCTCGCGGCCCCGAGCCACGGCGTCCAGGTGCTGGAGGTGCACGTGTCGCGGGCGGACCGGCGAGAGGCCGGCCTGCGCCTGGGCGAGCGGGTGCGCGACGCCGTCCGCGCGGCGCTCGCGGCGGACCGCTGACGACGGCGCCCAGAACTCGCAGCGAACTCCCAGGCTCGTTCAAGCCTCGTTCAAGCGCGGCGGTGTGAAGTAGTGGGCAGAACCGAGGAGGCCCACCATGACGAACACCCCGGGCACGGAGCCCACCCCCACCACGCCGGCCCCCGACGCGCCCGCGTCGACGCCGGCCGCCACGCCCGCCGCCACGACGCCCGCCGCCGCCGAGCGTGCCGCGTCGGTCGCTGCCGAGACGCCCACCGCGGCGCCGACGCAGCCGCTCGCCCCGGTCGCCACGACGCAGCCGCTCCCGCCGACCGCGGCGCACCCGACCGCGCACCCGACGCAGCCGCTCGAGGCGCCGCAGCACGTGCAGCACCTCACCACGCCGCAGCCGGCCCCGACGGCGCACACCGCAGGGACGGCGATGCCCAACCCGTACGCGCGTCCCACGCAGCCCGGGCCGCACGCGCCGTCCGGCAGCTTCGGGCCGCCGCCCGCGCCGCCGGTCCCGACCGCGCAGGGCGCGGCGGACGCCCCGAGGCGCCGGCGCACCTGGGTGCCGGTCGTGAGCGCCGCCGCCGCGGCCGCGGTCCTCGCGAGCGTCGGCACCGCCGGCCTCACGGGCGCGTTCGGCGCCGACCAGGACTCCGCGTCGCTCGCCGACGTCGGCCAGCGCCAGGAGAGCACGGCCGCGCCCGTCTCCGACTCGTCCTCGCAGAACCCGAACTGGGAGTCCGTGACGAAGGCCGTCGCGCCGTCGGTCGTCGCGATCCAGGTGCAGACCTCGCAGGGCGGCGCCGAGGGGTCGGGCGTCATCATCGACGACAAGGGCCACGTGCTCACGAACAACCACGTCGTGTCCGGGGCGGAGAACGACACCGTCCAGGTGACGCTCAGCGACGGCCGGCTCTTCGAGGCGAAGATCGTCGGGCTCGACCCGGCGACGGACCTCGCCGTCGTGCAGCTCGTCGACGCGCCCGACGACCTGCAGCCCGCGACGCTCGGCGACTCCGACGACGTGAGCGTCGGCGAGTCGGTCCTCGCGGTGGGCAACCCGCTCGGCCTCGCGAACACCGCGACGACGGGCATCGTGTCGGCCGTCGACCGGCCGGTCTCCGCGTCGGGCGAGGACGGCGGCACGTCCGTCGTGACGAACGCCATCCAGATCGACGCCGCGATCAACCCCGGCAACTCCGGCGGCCCGCTGTTCGACGCGCAGGGTCGCGTCATCGGCATCACGTCGTCGATCGCCACGCTGTCGGGCGGCGGGACCCAGTCCGGCTCGATCGGCCTCGGGTTCGCCATCCCGGTGAACCTCGCGAAGTCGATCAGCGAGCAGCTCATCGAGAACGGCACCGCCGAGCACGCGTTCCTCGGCGTGACGCTCGCGGACGCGACCGCGACCGCGGACGGCGTCACGCGTCGCGGCGCCGAGGTCCAGGAGGTCACCGACGGGTCGCCCGCGGCCGACGCCGGCATCCGGTCCGGCGACGTGATCGTCGCGATCGACGACCACGCCGTCGGCGGCGCCGAGTCGCTCACCGCGTTCGTGCGCGAGCGCGCCGCAGGCGCGAAGTCCACGCTGACGGTGGTGCGCGACGGCAAGACGCTCGATCTCGACGTCACGCTCGCGACGCGTCCCGCGGACGACGAGACCACCGGCCAGGGGTCGCAGGGCGGCCAGGGGCAGCTTCCCGGCCAGGACGGTCAGGGGCAGCTCCCCGGCCAGGGCGACCAGGGCGGCGACCAGGGTCAGCAGACCGACCCGACGGACCCGGGCAACGTGCCCAACCCGTTCGACTGGTTCTTCGGCGGCCAGGGCTGACCCTGACGGGCGCCCCGCGAGGGGCGCCCACGATCTGCGGGGGCGGGTCGTCGTGCCGGCACGCGCGACCCGTACCCCGCGCCACGTCCCGTCGCGACCTCTGACCGCGACGGGCGGGTGACCGGACCACGGACGTCCCCCCGCGGACCGGGTACCGCACCGAGCGGCCGGCACGGATCCCCGTGCCGGCCGCTCGTCGTCGGTCCGGACTGCTCAGTCGGTGGCGGCGCTCGGCGCCCACGGTGCGTCGCCGCCCGCCGCGGTCGGCGCCGCCGGTGCCTCCACGCGCTTGGTGAAGAAGCCGGCGGTCTCGGCGTAGCCGCCGGAGACGTAGAACTCCTTGGAGAGCCCGGTCGCGAGCCCGACGCGGCGTGCCCCGACCTCGGCGGCCCACTCCTCGGCGCTCTCGAGCAGGTGGCGGCCGATGCCCTGGCGGCGGTGCTGCGGGAGGACCGCGACCTCCTCGACCCGGCAGACGACGCCGCTGGACGCGAAGGTCAGGTGCCGGTTCGCGAGCAGGTACCCCACGACGCCCTGGTCGGGCAGCTCCGCGACCGCGAAGTACGTGTCGAGCGCGGCGAGCAGCGGGCCGAAGGACCGCTCGAACGCCTCCCGCTCGGGGTCGTGGCGAGGCAGCTCCAGGACGAGCGGCCACACGGCGTCGCGGTCGGCGACGACGGCCCGGCGGACGAGCACGCCGGACGGGGCGGTGGGACGAGGACGGGAAAACTGGGAGGAGTCGGACACCTCCCGAAACCTAGCAGCGCCGCGGGCGCCGGGCCCGGTCGTCCGGGTGGCGGTCGAAAGTCGGCGGGGGTGACGTTCCGCACGCAGGCACGCAGGCACGCAGGCACGCAGGCACGCAGGCACGACCGCCCGGACGAGGCGGACGGCGCGCCGCGGACGTCAGGCCCCGCCGAGCGCGTAGCGCATCGGCTCGAGCTTCGCCTCGGACTCGGCGACCTCGGCCGCCGGGTCGGAGGCCGCGACGATCCCGCAGCCGGCGAACAGCCGCACCGACCGAGGGTCCGTCGCCGAGAGCTCGGCCGAGCGCAGCGCGATGCCCCACTCGCCGTCGCCGTCCGCGCCGAGCCACCCGACGGGCCCGGCGTACCGGCCGCGGTCCATGCCCTCGATCTCGCGGATGAGGTCGCGCGCGACGCTCGTCGGCGTGCCGCACACGGCCGCGGACGGGTGCAGCGCCGCGGCGAGCGCGAGACTCGTCGGCCCGGGACCGGTGCCGGCCGACAGCGAGCCCGGCGCGCTCGCCCCGCGCGCGAGGACCGCGGTCACGTCCGACGCGAGGTGCATGACGTTCGGCAGGTGCAGCACGAACGGCGCGTCGGGGACGTTCATCGACGAGCAGAACGGGGCGAGGGCCTGCGCGACCGACCGCACGGCGTACTCGTGCTCCTCCAGGTCCTTCGACGACCGGGCGAGCTGGGCCGCCCGCAGGAGCGCCTCGTCGTCGGACAGCCCGCCGCGGCGGATCGTCCCCGCGAGCACGCGCGAGGTGACGAGACCCTTCTCGCTGCGGACCAGGAGCTCGGGCGTCGCGCCCACGAGGCCGTCGACGGAGAACGTCCAGCACGCCTCGTACGACGTCGCGAGCCGTGCGAGCAGCCAGCGCGGGTCGACGGGCTCGGCCGTGTGCGCGACGACGTCCCGCGCCAGCACGACCTTCTCGAGCGCGCCCGACCGGATGCGCTCGACGCCCTCCGCGACGACGGCGGCCCAGTCGTCGGCCCGCAGCGCGCCGTCGTGCCACGCCACGGCGCCGGGCGCGGTGACGGGAGCGCGCGGCGTGCGGCGCAGCGCGTCCGTCGGGGAGGACGACAGGGAGCCCGCGGTGTCGACGGTCGTGAGCCACGCGTGGCCGTCGCGCCGGCCGACGACGACGCGCGGCACGACGAGCACGCCGCCCGCGCGGACCGGGTCGTGGGCGTCGTCGCCGGGGGCGGAGTCGTCGAACGCGAACGACCCGAACGCGACCGGACCCGTCCCGGGCAGCCCCACCTCGTCGCGCACGACGGCGCGCGCGAGCGTCTCGTGCCACGCGGCCTCGGCGTCGGCGAACCGGCCCGGTCCCCACGTCTCGAGCCGCAGCGCCTCGCCCCAGCCCACGATCCCGTCGCCACGACGCACCCAGGCGAGCGGTCGCGCGTCGGGCAGGAGGTCGACGAGGGCGTCCAGGCCGCCGGGCAGGTCGGGGATCCGGGTGGTCCGCACGACGATGCTCGGCCGGGGTCGGGGCTGTGCGGCCGTGGCCGACGGTTCTGCAGTCATCGCCTCCCAGCGTAAGCCGCGCGCGCGGGTGCGCCCTGCGGTGCGGGGACGTGGAAGCATGGGCCGCATGCCCCGCGCCAACCTGGACAAGAAGCCCTCCGAGGTCGCGTCGATGTTCGACGGGATCGCCTCGCGCTACGACCTGACGAACGACATCATGTCGTTCGGCCAGGACCGTGCCTGGCGCCGGGCGACGGTGCGCGCGGTCGGCGCGCTGCCGGGGGAGAAGGTCCTCGACCTCGCGGCGGGGACCGGGACGTCGTCCGAGCCGTTCGCCGACGACGGGGTGCGCGTCGTGCCCTGCGACTTCTCGCTCGGCATGCTCCAGGTGGGCAAGGAGCGCCGGCCCGACCTCCCGTTCGTCGCCGGTGACGCGACGCGCCTGCCGTTCGCGGACGGCACGTTCGACGCCGTGACGATCTCGTTCGGCCTGCGCAACGTCGTCGACACCGAGGCGGCGCTGCGCGAGATGCTGCGCGTCGTGCGGCCCGGCGGGCGGGTCGTGATCTGCGAGTTCTCGACCCCGACGTGGGCACCGTTCCGCGTCGTGTACCAGGAGTACCTGGTGCAGGCGCTGCCGCGCATCGCCGCCGCGGTGACGCGCGAGGGCGGCTCGTACGAGTACCTCGCGGAGTCCATCGCCGCCTGGCCCGACCAGGTCGGTCTCGGCCGGCTCCTGCTCCGTGCGGGCTGGGAGAAGGTCGCCTACCGCAACCTCTCCGGCGGGATCGTCGCGCTCCACCGGGGCACGCGCCCCGCCTGACGCCGTCGCCGGAGCGGTCCCGGCGACGCCGAATTCACCCGTCCCGAGCGGCGGCTCCCCATGCCGGTCCGCGCCGTCCGGCCTACCGTCGAGGGACGAGCGCGGCCGAAGGGGGCCCGCGCGCGGCATGACGGGGGCACGACATGGAACGTCTGACCAAGGGTGCGCTGGCGATCGGGGCGGGTGCGCTGCTCCTCCTCGGAGGGGCCGGGACCTACGCGCTGTGGTCCGACTCGCAGGCCGTCGCCGAGGCGGGGGACATCAGCTCCGGCGACCTCGACCTCGCGCTGGGGACGGCCGCCTGGACGCTCAACGGGACCGCGGTCGCGGACGTCACGGCCGTCCGCATCGTCCCGGGCGACGTGCTGGCGCTCAGCCAGCCGATCACGGTGACCGCGATCGGCGACTCGCTGCAGGCGACCCTCGCCGTGAGCGGCACGGACGGCCTCACGGGCGACCAGGCGCTCGTCGACGCGCTCGACGTGGCGTTCGTGCTCGACGGGCCGCCGGCGTGGGCCACCGCCAACGGTGACGGGACGTACGAGGTCGCGCCGTCGACGGCCGCCTACCCGGCGGTCGACGCCGACGTCACGCTGACGTTCGACGCGGCCACCGCCGACCAGGTCGCGACGAGCTCCGTGGTGAACCTCTCGAGCCTGACGTTCACGCTCGAGCAGCACCTCTGAGAGGACCGCGGTGGGGGTCGACCTGTCCCGCCGCCGCGCCCGGGTCGCACGTCGTCGCGCCCGACCCGGTCCGGGCGGCGCGGGCGGACGCGTCGCGCACGGGCGGCGCGGTGCCGTGCGCGCCCTGGTCGTGCTCGCGCTCGCCGCGCTGCCGCTCTCCGCGGGTGCGGCGTGGGCGACGTGGTCGGCGTCGCAGCCCGTGAGCGGTGCGGACGTGCGGTCGGGCTCGTTCGGCGTCGAGACGTCGTGGCAGACGTTCCCCGACCTCACGGCGATGCTGCCGGGCCAGTCCCGCGACGGAGTGGTCGCCGTCACCCACACGGGCGACGGCACGTGGCGCTACCGGCTCGCGGTGGCCTACGAGGGGACCGTGCGGCCCACCGTCGCGTTCTACCCCGGGGCGACGTGCACGGGGACGGCCCTGCCCGCCGGGGCACTCAGTCCGCAGACGTACGCGCGCGGCGCGACGACGCAGGTGTGCGTCCGCTACACGCTGCCCGCGGGGAGCCCGGGCGACTGGCAGGGCCAGAGCGCCCAGGTCGCGGTGACGGTCACGCTCGAGAGCAGGCCGTCGTGACGCGCGGCGCCCGGCTCCGGGTGGTCGCCGCGCTGGCCGTGGCGCTCGCGCTCGTCGGCGGCCCGGCCGTCGCGTGGTGGACGGCGAGCGGGTCGCTCTGGACGACGGCGTCGGCGGGGACGATCCCCGCCCCGACCGGGACGACGTGCGCGACGACGGGCACCAACCTCGCGCGGAGCGCGACCGTGCGGTGGACCGCACCGACGCCCGCCCCGGCCCGCTACCGCGTGACGATCGCGGGAGGCGGGCAGTCCACGACCACCGAGACCACGGCGACGCAGCTCGTCATCACCGAGTCGCTGCTCGGCGGGCTCCTCCAGTCGATCCTCGACCTGCTGCTGGGCGGCACGATCCTGCAGGTCAGCGTCCAGTCCGTCCACGCGTCGGGATGGGTCTCGGTCCCGAGCAACGCGGTCGCGGTCCGCGGCGCGCTCCTCGCGGGCACCGGGCTCTCGGGGGTCTCCTGTGGCTGAGCGGCCCCGCGGCGGGCGGCACCGCGAGCGCGGCGCGACGCGGCGGCACGGGCCGCTCGCGCGGGCGCTCGGCGTGCTCGCGCTCGGGTGCGCCGTCGCGCTCGCGCTCGTGGGGGTCGTCGTGCCGCTCGTGCTGGGGGCGACGCCGTACACGGTGCTCACCGGGTCCATGCGGCCGACGTACGCGCCCGGGACGATGGTCGTCGTCCGGCCGGTCGACGTCGCGCGCGTCGCGCCGGGGGACGTGGTCACGTACCAGCTCGTGTCGGGCCGGCCGGAGGCCGTCACCCACCGGGTCGTCGGCGTCGGGGTGGGGGCCGACGACGAACGGGTGCTCACGACGCAGGGCGACGCCAACGCCGCACCCGACCCGGAGCCCGTCCGCCCCGTGCAGGTCCGCGGGTCGGTCGTCTACGCGGTCCCGCTGCTCGGGTGGGTGAGCTCCGCGGTGTCGGGGGACACGCGCCGCACCGTCGCCGTCGTGGCCGCCGCCGGGCTCCTCGGGTGGGGCGCCTGGCAGGTCGCGGCGGGACTGCGCGAGCGCGCGCGGCGCCGCAGGACCCCGGCGGTGGTCCCGTGAGCCGCGGCGCGGGCCGAGGGCCGCTCCGTGCGCTCGCCGGCGTGCTGCTCGCGGTCGTGCTCGCCGGGCCGGGCCAGGCGGCGGTGGGGGCGACGGCGGGCACCTCGGTGGGGGCGACGTCGGGCACCTCGGTGGGCACCGGCGCGGTCGCGGCGTCGGGGGAGGAGGACGCGCTCCGGCTGAGCGCCGACGGCGCGACGTGGGCGACGGGCCTCCCGGCGTCCCTGTTCGGTCCGGACGCGCTCGTCGTGCCGGGAGCGACCGTCGCGCGCGACCTGTGGGTCCGCAACGACGGCCCGACGGCGGCGCGCGTCCTCGTGGACCTCGCGGCCGACGTCGACCCGGCCGTCGTGCGGACCGGGCTCGGCGCGTGGCTCGACGTCCGGCTGGACGGCGCGGCGCCGCGCGCCGCGACCTGGGAGGGGCCCGTCCTCGATCCCGGGGAGGTGGGCCGGGTGGAGGTGAGCGTCGCGATGTCGGCGGACGCGCCGTCGTCCACGCGCCGCTCGGTCGCCGGCGTGCTGGAGACGGTGCACCTCGTGGGCGTCCCGGGCACCGGCCCGGCGCCCGCCCCGGGGGAGCCGCCGTCGACCGGCCCCGGGCTGGCCCGCACCGGGGTCGACACGTGGTGGCTCGCGACCGCCGCGGCGCTCGCAGCCGGGGCCAGCCTGGCGCTCGCCCGGCTCGGGCGGGCCCGGGCGGCGTCGTCCGACGGTCGTTGACCTGCGGCGACGCGCGCCCGCCGCCCGCCGTGCGTCCCGCGGCGGCGCGGGGAGGCTAGGCCATGGCCGCTCCGGCCCCCTTGCCCGCCGGTCCCGATCCACAGGGTCGGGAGTCGTCGCGCGGGAGGACCTTCGTCACAGGATCTCCCAGGGAAGGGTCGCCTTGCTACACATCCCGCGTCGGGAGTGACTAGAGTGGCGATGTCCATTGTGACCGACTTCACAAGGACCGTGGGTGCGCCGTGTCCCGACCCGGGTCACGGTGGACCACCACGAGGTGTGTCCCGACGACCGGACGGTGAGGTGAGCACGGTGGGCGCGAGGCTCGACGACGCCGACGTCATCGTCGTGGGCGCGGGCCCGGCCGGCTCCGCGGCGGCCCACTACTGCGCCGCCGCCGGGCTGAGCGTCCTCCTGCTGGAGAAGTCGTCGTTCCCGCGCGACAAGATCTGCGGCGACGGCCTGACGCCGCGCGCGGTCGCCGAGCTCGTGCGCATGGGCGTGCCGACCCGCGCCGAGGACGGCTGGATCCGGAACCAGGGCCTGCGCGTCGTCGCGAGCGGCCGCTCGTGGGAGCTCGCGTGGCCCGACCTCGCGTCGTACCCCAGCTACGGCATGGCCCGCGCGCGCCACTCGTTCGACCGGACCCTCGCCGAGCACGCGCAGCGCACGGGGGCCAAGCTCCTGGAGCGCACCGCGGTCACCGGCCCCGTGCTCGACGAGCGCACCGGCCGCGTCGTCGGCGTCACCGCCCGCCCCGTGGACGACAAGGGCCGGCGCGCGGGCGACGAGGTCACCTACCGCGCGCCCGTCGTCATCGCGGCCGACGGCGTCTCGTCGCGCTTCGCGCTCGCGCTCGGCCTCGCGCGGCGCGAGGACCGCCCGATCGGCGTCGCCGTCCGCACGTACTTCCGCACCCCCCGCCACGACGACCCGTGGATGGAGTCCCACCTCGAGCTGTGGGACGGCACGCCGCGCGAGTCCAACCTGCTGCCCGGCTACGGCTGGATCTTCTCGCTCGGCGACGGGACGGCGAACGTCGGGCTCGGCTCCGTGAGCTCGACGCCGGCGCGCCAGTCCGCCGCGAACGTCGACTACAAGGACCTCTTCGCCACCTGGATGCGCAACGCGCCCGCCGAGTGGGAGTTCACGGAGGAGAACCGGCTCGCCCCGGTGCGCGGCGCGGCGCTGCCCATGGGCTTCAACCGCACGCCGCTGTACACGCGCGGCGTGCTGCTCGTCGGGGACTCGGGCGGCATGGTGAGCCCCTTCAACGGCGAGGGGATCGCCTACGCGATGCAGGCCGGGCGGGCGGCGGCCGACGTCGTCGCCCAGTCCCGCGTGCGGCTCACCGACGGCGGTCGCGAGCGCGCGCTCCAGACGTACCCGCGGATCATGCGCCGCGAGCTGGGCGGCTACTACACGCTCGGCCGGTACTTCGTGAAGCTCATCGAGCACCCCGAGATCATGCGGATCTGCACGCGCTACGGGCTCCCGCGCCCGGTGGTCATGCGGTTCGTCCTCAAGCTCCTGTCCGACTGCTACGAGCCCCGCGGCGGCGACTGGGTCGACCGCGTGATCGCGGGGCTGACGAGGGTGGTGCCCTCGTCATGAGCCCACGAGGTGGGCCCGCAACGACGCGGGCGCTCGCACCACCCAGAGGTCTTCCCGGACACCGCCCGGGCGTTCCCGTCCCGAGCCCCCACTCGAGGAGTACGCGATGACCAACCCGTACGTACCGCTTCTCGTCCTCATGGGCGTGGCCGCCGTGCTGGCTCTCGGCGGTGTCGCCGCGAGCGCGGTCATCGGCCCCAAGCGGTACAACCGCGCCAAGCTCGACGCCTACGAGTGCGGCATCGAGCCCACGCCCCACGCGATCGGCGGCGGGCGCTTCCCGATCAAGTACTACCTCGTCGCCATGACGTTCATCGTCTTCGACATCGAGGTCGTCTTCCTCTACCCGTGGGCGGTCGACTTCGCGACGCTCGCGACCTTCGGCCTCGTCGCGATGCTCGCGTTCCTCGCGCTCATCACGGTCCCGTTCGTCTACGAGTGGCGGCGGGGTGGTCTCGAGTGGGACTGAGCAGGCGACCGATCGTCCGCGGCAGCCGGCACCGGCGAGAGAACTAGGAGAACACCATGGGGATCGAGGAGGCTCCCTCGGGCTTCTTGCTCACCACGATCGAGGACCTCGCGGGGTACCTGCGCAAGGCGTCGCTCTGGCCCGTGACGTTCGGGCTGGCGTGCTGCGCGATCGAGATGATGGCCGCCGGCGCCTCGCGGTTCGACCTGTCGCGCTTCGGCATGGAGGTCTTCCGCGCCTCGCCGCGCCAGGCGGACCTCATGATCGTGGCCGGGCGCGTGAGCCAGAAGATGGCGCCGGTCGTGCGGCAGGTCTACGACCAGATGAGCGAGCCCAAGTGGGTGCTGTCGATGGGCGTGTGCGCGTCCAGCGGCGGCATGTTCAACAACTACGCGATCGTGCAGGGCGTCGACCACATCGTGCCGGTGGACATCTACCTGCCGGGCTGCCCGCCGCGTCCGGAGATGCTCATCAACGCGATCCTCGCGCTGCACGACCAGATCCAGCACGAGCCGCTCGGCGTGAACCGCAAGGAGGCGGCACGCGCCGCCGAGGCGGCCGCGCTCGAGGCGACGCCCACGTTCCAGATGAAGGGGCTGCTGCGGTGACGGACGAGAAGACGGGCGGCGGCACGCCCGTGCCGCAGCCCGAGGAGGTCTCCGGACCGAGGTCGGGCGACCTGGTGACCGGGGCTGGCGCGCCGCGCACGCTCGAGGTCGTCGAGGTGCGCGAGGGCATGTTCGGGGTCCACGGCTCGGGCGACACGTCGGGGTACGGCGGGCTCGTCCAGCCCGTCGCGATGCCCGGCGCGAGCCCGCGACCGTACGGGGGCTGGTTCGACGAGGTCGTCGACGTCCTCGCCGAGGTGCTCGCGGAGGGCGGCACGCGGTTCGAGGCGGCGGTGGAGCGCGTCGTGGTGGACCCGCCCGGCGCGCACGCCGAGCTGACGATCCACGTGCACCGCGACCACCTCGTCGAGGTGTGTCGCGCGCTGCGCGACGACCAGGACCTGCGGTTCGAGCTGAGCCTGGGCGTGAGCGGCGTGCACTTCCCGCACGACGTCGGCCGCGAGCTGCACGCCGTCTACCACCTCACGTCGATCACGCACGGGCGTCGGCTGCGCCTCGAGGTGTCGGTGCCCGACGCCGACCCGCACGTGCCGACCACGACGTCCGTCTACCCGACGAACGACTGGCACGAGCGCGAGACGTGGGACTTCTTCGGGATCGTCTTCGACGGCCACCCGTCGCTCGCGCGCATCGAGATGCCCGACGACTGGCCGGGCCACCCGCAGCGCAAGGACTACCCGCTCGGCGGGATCCCCGTCGAGTACAAGGGCGCGACCGTGCCCCCGCCCGACACGAGGAGGTCGTACTCGTGAGCACGCACACCACCGGCGCCCCCGGCGCCGCCCCGCACTCGACCCGCCCGCCCGTCGGCGACTTCGACCAGGGCGTCCCGAGCTTCGAGGCGTCGGGCGGCGACTGGGCGGACATCGCCGAGAGCGCCGTCGCGGCGGCCGCGCTCGGTGAGGAGCGCATCGTCGTCAACATGGGCCCGCAGCACCCGTCGACGCACGGCGTGCTCCGCCTCATGCTCGAGATCGACGGCGAGACGGTCACCGAGGCGCGCTGCGGCATCGGCTACCTGCACACCGGCATCGAGAAGAACATGGAGTACCGGACGTGGACGCAGGGCGTCACGTTCTGCACCCGCATGGACTACCTCGCGCCCCTGTTCCAGGAGACGGCGTACTGCCTCGCGGTCGAGAAGCTGCTCGGCATCACGGACGACGTGCCCGAGCGCGCGAGCGTCATCCGCGTGCTCATGATGGAGCTCAACCGCATCGCGTCCCACCTCGTGTGCCTCGGCACCGGCGGCAACGAGATGGGCGCGACGACCGTCATGACCATCGCGTTCACCGCGCGCGAGGAGATCCTGCGGATCTTCGAGGCGGTCACGGGCCTGCGCATGAACAACGCGTACGTCCGCCCCGGCGGCGTCGCGCAGGACGTGCCGCCGGACCTCGTCGAGCAGGTCCGCAAGGCCGACCCGCTCATCCGCCGGTACCTCGGCCAGCTCGGCGACCTCATGCTGGCCAACCCGATCTTCAAGGGCCGGCTCGTCGGCGTGGGGCACCTCAACCTCGCGGGCTGCATGGCGCTCGGCGTCACCGGGCCGGTGCTGCGCTCCACGGGCCACCCGTACGACGTGCGCAAGTCCGACCCGTACTGCGGCTACGAGACGTACGACTTCGACGTCCCCACCGCGACGGGCGCCGACTGCTACGACAGGGTCGTGCTGCGCCTCGAGGAGTGCTACCAGTCGCTGCACATCGTCGCGCAGTGCCTCGAGCGCCTCGAGCAGACGGCCGGGCAGCCCGTGATGGTGGGCGACCGCAAGATCGCGTGGCCCGCGCAGCTCGCGATCGGGAGCGACGGCCAGGGCAACTCGCTCGACCACATCAAGGAGATCATGGGCACCTCCATGGAGGCCCTGATCCACCACTTCAAGCTCGTCACCGAGGGCTTCCGCGTCCCGGTCGGGCAGGCGTGGCAGACCGTGGAGCACCCGCGCGGCGAGCTCGGGGTGCACCTCGTGTCCGACGGCGGCACGCGCCCCTACCGGGCGCACTTCCGCGACCCGTCGTTCAACAACCTCCAGGCCGTGGCGGCGATGTGCGAGGGCGGCCAGGTGGCCGACGTCGTGGTCGCCGTCGCCTCCCTGGACCCCGTGCTGGGAGGGGTGGACCGATGACCATCGACGCCGGACCTGCGACGAACGGCACGCCCGCGGGCGCCTCGCGCCCCGGGTACGACGCGGAGACGACGGCGCGCCTCGCCGCCGACGCCGCGCAGATCGTCGCGCGCTACCCCGAGTCGCGCTCGGCGCTGCTCCCCATGCTGCACCTCGTGCAGTCCGAGGACGGCTACGTCTCGCGCGACGGCATCCTGTTCTGCGCGGAGCAGCTCGGGCTCACCGCAGCCGAGGTCTCCGCCGTCGCGACGTTCTACACGCAGTACAAGCGCCACCCCAACGGGACGTACACCGTGGGGGTCTGCACCAACACGCTGTGCGCGATCATGGGCGGCGACGCGATCTTCGACGAGCTCTCCGACCACCTCGGCGTCGGCCACGACGAGACGACGGAGGACGGCGCGATCACGCTCGAGCGCGTCGAGTGCAACGCGGCCTGCGACTACGCGCCGGTCATGATGGTCAACTGGGAGTTCTTCGACAACCAGACACCCGGGTCGGCGACCGACGTCGTCGACCGCCTCCGCGCGGGCGAGCCCGTCGCCCCGACCCGGGGCGCCGCGAGCGTGTGCACCTTCAAGCAGATGAGCCGCGTCCTCGCGGGCTTCCCCGACGGCCGCGCCGACGAGGGCGTCGGTGCCGGTGAGCCCACCCTCGCCGGCCTCCGCCTCGCGCGCGAGCAGGGCTGGACCGCCCCCGGCACCGACCAGGCCTCTACCTCGCCGGACCAGGGCTCTACCTCGGCTGGCGAGCCGGCTCCCGAGAGGCCCGTGACGGGCGGCGAGCAGTCGAGCGCCGAGCGGACGCCGACGACCGGCGCCGACGTCGACCCCGGCGGCAAGGCCGAGTCTCCCGGCACCCAGCCCGACCCGTCGAAGGGAGCGGACGCATGAGCGAGCAGCAGGGCACCGTGGCCCGGCCGGCACCGGACCCGCTGACCCCCGTCCTGTCGGACACGTGGGACGCGGACCGGTCCTGGACGCTGGCGTCGTACGTGGACCGCGGCGGGTACGCGGGGCTGCGCGCGGCGCTCGCCCAGGACCCGGCGGACGTCGTCGCGACGGTCAAGGCGTCGGGCCTGCGCGGCCGCGGCGGCGCGGGCTTCCCGACGGGCATGAAGTGGGGCTTCCTGCCCGCGCCCGACGGCGGCCCGCGGTACCTGGTCGTCAACGCGGACGAGTCCGAGCCGGGGACGTGCAAGGACATCCCGCTGATGCTCGCGAGCCCGCAGGCGCTCGTGGAGGGCGTCGCGATCACGTCGTACGCGATCGGGTGCCACCACGCGTTCATCTACGTGCGCGGCGAGGTGCTGCACGTGTACCGCCGCCTGCTGCGCGCGGTCGAGGAGGCGTACGAGGCCGGGTTCCTGGGCAAGAACGTCCAGGGCTCGGGCTTCGACCTGGACGTCACGGTCCACGCCGGTGCGGGCGCGTACATCTGCGGCGAGGAGACGGCGCTGCTGGACTCGCTCGAGGGGCGTCGCGGGCAGCCGCGGCTCAAGCCGCCGTTCCCGGCGGTCGCGGGCCTGTACGCGCGCCCGACCGTCGTCAACAACGTGGAGTCCATCGCGAGCGTGCCCTCGATCGTCGCGCGCGGCGCCGACTGGTTCACGTCGATGGGCACGGAGCGGTCGGCCGGGTTCGGCCTGTTCTCGCTCTCGGGCCACGTGACGCGTCCCGGGCAGTACGAGGCGCCGCTCGGCACGACGCTGCGCGAGCTGCTCGACCTCGCGGGCGGGATGCGGGGCGGCAAGGCGCTGAAGTTCTGGACGCCGGGCGGCTCGTCGACGCCGCTGTTCACCGACGCCCACCTCGACACCCCCCTCGACTACGAGTCGGTCGCGGCGGCGGGCTCGATGCTCGGCACGCGGGCGCTCCAGCTCTTCGACGAGACGACGTGCGTCGTGCGGGCCGTGAGCCGGTGGACGGACTTCTACGCGCACGAGTCGTGCGGCAAGTGCACGCCGTGCCGCGAGGGCACGTACTGGATGAAGCAGGTGCTGGCGCGCATCGAGGCGGGCCAGGGCACGGAGTCCGACCTCGACCTGCTCCTCGACACGTGCGACAACATCCTGGGCCGCGCGTTCTGCGCGCTCGGCGACGGCGCCACGTCGCCCGTGACGAGCAGCATCGAGCTGTTCCGCGACGAGTACGAGGCGCACATCACGGAGCACCGCTGCCCGTTCGACCCCGCCGCAGCGGCCCTCTTCGACTACACGCCCCGCCCGGCCCGCGTCCTGACGGCAGGAGTGCACTGATGACGACCACGACCCCCGCCCCGGGCACCGGCTCCGCCGCCGCTCCCACGGGTGGCGCGGCCAAGCCCCCGGTCCCCGCGGACCACGTGACGTTCACGATCGACGACGTCGAGATGTCGGTGCCGAAGGGCACGCTCGTGATCCGCGCGGCCGAGCAGATCGGGATCCAGATCCCGCGGTTCTGCGACCACCCCCTGCTGGAGCCGGCGGGCGCGTGCCGCCAGTGCCTCGTCGAGGTGGCGACGCCGGACCGCGAGGGCAACGTCCGGCCCATGCCGAAGCCCCAGGCGTCGTGCACGCTCGAGGCGACTCCCGGCATGGTGGTCAAGACGCAGCGCACGAGCCCGGTCGCCGACAAGGCGCAGCACGGGATCATGGAGCTGCTGCTCATCAACCACCCGCTCGACTGCCCGGTGTGCGACAAGGGCGGCGAGTGCCCGCTGCAGAACCAGGCGATGAGCAACGGTCGCGCGACGAGCCGGTTCGTGGACGTCAAGCGCACGTTCCCCAAGCCGATCGCGGTCTCGACGACGATCCTGCTCGACCGCGAGCGCTGCGTGCTGTGCCAGCGGTGCACGCGCTTCTCCCAGGAGATCGCGGGCGACGCGTTCATCGACCTCCAGAAGCGCGGCGCCGCGCAGCAGATCGGCCGGTTCGACGAGGCGGTGCTGGACTTCGCGCCGCCCGCGGGTCAGGCGCCGGGAGACCGCCCGGTCGGGCTCGCGCTCGAGGACGAGTCGGGGCTGCCGTTCGCGTCGTACTTCTCGGGCAACACCGTGCAGATCTGCCCGGTGGGCGCGCTCACGGGCGCGGCGTACCGGTTCCGCTCGCGCCCGTTCGACCTGGTCTCGACCCCCGGGGTCTCCGAGCACGACTCGTCGGGGTCGGCGATCCGCGTCGACCACCGCCGCGGCGTCGTGCTGCGCCGCCTCGCGGGCGAGGACCCGCTGGTGAACGAGGAGTGGATCACCGACCGCGACCGCTTCGCGTTCACGTGGCAGTCCGCGCCGGACCGCCTGACGCACCCGCTCGTGCGGGACCGCGAGGTCGCCCCGGACGGGTCGGTGACGCGCGGCGAGCTGCGCCCCGCCTCCTGGGCGGAGGCGCTCGAGGTCGCGGCCGAGGCCCTGACGCGGGCTCGCGACGCCGGGGGCGTCGCCGTCCTCCCGGGCGGTCGGCTCACCCTCGAGGACGCCTACGCGTACGCGAAGCTCGCGCGCACGTGGCTGCGCACGAACGACGTCGACCACCGCGCCCGCGCCCACAGCGCCGAGGAGGCGGAGTTCCTGGCGCACGCCGTCGCGGGCCGGGCTGTCGGCCACGCCGGCGGCGTGACCTTCACCGACCTCGAGAAGGCGCCCGCGGTCCTCCTCGTCGGCCTGGAGGCCGAGGAGGAGGCGGGCGTGACGTTCCTGCGCCTGCGCAAGGGCGCCGTGCGGCACGGGGTGCGGGTGTTCTCCGTCGCGCCGTTCGCGTCGCGCGGCGTGCAGCGCATGCACGGCACGCTCCTCCCCGCCGCGCCGGGCACCGAGGCGGAGTGGCTCGACGGCATCGCCGCGGGCGACCAGGTCCGCACGCTCGACGAGGCCGAGGGCACCGACCTCCTCGCCGAGGTCAGCGACGCGCTCCGGGCGCCGGGCGCCGTGATCCTCGTCGGCGAGCGGCTCGCCGCGACGCGCGGCGGGTACAGCGCGCTGCTGCGCGCGGTCGCCGCGACGGGCGCACGCCTCGCGTGGGTCCCGCGGCGCGCCGGCGAGCGCGGCGGCGTCGAGGCCGGCACCCTGCCGAACCTCCTGCCGGGCGGACGCCCGGTCGCCGACGCCGCGGCCCGTGTCGACGTCGCGACGGTCTGGGGCGTGGCCGCCACGGACGACCAGCCGACCGGGCTCCCCGCGACCGCGGGCCGCGACGTGGGGGAGATGCTCGACGCCCTGTCCGTCGGCCAGCTCGCGGGCGTGCTCGTCGGCGGCCTCGAGCTCGACGACCTGCCCGACCCGGCGCACGCGCGCCGCGCGCTCGAGGCGGCGGACGTCGTCGTCTCGCTCGAGGTGCGGCGTTCGGCGGTGACCGAGCTGGCGGACGTCGTGCTCCCCGTGGCGCCGCCCGTCGAGCGCGAGGGGGCGTTCGTGAGCTGGGAAGGCCGCGTGCGCCGGTTCCCGGCGGCGCTCGCCTCGACGGCGATGACGGACCACCGCGTGCTCGACGCGCTCGCCGACGCCGCGGGCGTCAGCCTCGGCCTCGGCACCGTCGACGCGGTGCGCGCCGAGCTGGACCAGCTCGTGGGCGACGGCGCGTGGGACGGCGAGCGCGCCGCCGCGCCGGACGTCGAGACCACCGAGCCGCCCGCCGTCGCACCCGGGACCGCGGTCCTCGCGAGCTGGCGCCTCCTGCTCGACGACGCGCGCGGCCAGGACGGCGAGCGCTACCTCGCGGGGACGGCGAAGCGGCCGGTCGCGCGGCTGTCCGCGACGACGGCCGCCGCGGTCGACGTGTTCGACGGCGACCTCGTGCGCGTCTCGACGGACCGGGGCGCGGTCACGCTCCCGGTGGTGGTGACCGACATGGTCGACCACGTGGTGTGGCTGCCGCTGCGGTCGCCGGGATCGTCCGTGCACGCGGCGCTCGGCGCCGTGCCGGGCGACGTCGTCCGGCTCGGCCCCGGGAGCACCGACGGAGGGGAGGGCGCATGAGGCTCGTCCACGCACTCGCTGCCGAGACCTCGGGCGTGCCCGGGATCACGGCGAACTTCTCGCAGGACAACGGCTGGACGTACCTCGTCAAGGCCGTCCTCATCCTCGTGTTCCTGCTGACGAGCGTGCTGTTCGCGATCTGGTTCGAGCGCAAGGTCGTCGCGCGCATGCAGGTGCGCCCGGGCCCCAACTGGCACGGCCCGTTCGGCCTGCTCCAGTCGCTCGCCGACGCGATGAAGCTCCTGCTCAAGGAGGACATCACCGTCAAGGCGGCGGACAAGTTCGTCTACCTGCTCGCCCCGATGATCTCCGTGTTCTGCGCGCTGCTCGTGTTCGCGGTCATCCCGTTCGGGCCCGAGGTGCAGATCCCGTTCACGGACTACGTGACGCCCGCCCAGCTCACCGACTTCCCGGTCGCGACGCTCTACATCCTCGCGTGCGCGTCGCTCGGCGTGTACGGGATCGTGCTCGGCGGCTGGTCGTCCGGCTCGACGTACCCGCTGCTCGGGTCGGTCCGCTCGACGGCCCAGGTCATCAGCTACGAGCTCGCGATGGGCCTCTCGCTCGTCTCCGTCTTCCTCATGGCGGGGTCGATGTCGACCTCGCGCATCGTCGACTCGCAGACGCAGCTCTGGTGGTTCCTCCCGCTCCTGCCCGCGTTCGTCATCTACGTCATCTCCATGGTCGGCGAGACCAACCGCCTGCCGTTCGACCTCCCCGAGGCCGAGGGCGAGCTCGTGTCCGGGTACATGACCGAGTACTCGTCGATGAAGTTTGCGTGGTTCTTCCTCGCGGAGTACATCAACATGCTCAACGTCTCCGCCGTCGCGACGACGCTCTTCCTCGGCGGGTGGCGCGCCCCGTGGCCGCTCTCGGCGATCAACGACGGGATGTTCAACGAGGGCTGGTGGCCCATCCTCTGGTTCCTCGTCAAGGTCTGGGCCGTCATGTTCTTCTTCGTGTGGGTCCGCGGCACGCTGCTGCGCCTGCGCTACGACCAGTTCATGCGGTTCGGCTGGAAGGTCCTCATCCCGTTCGCCCTCGCGTGGCTCGTGCTGCTCGCCGTCGCCCAGGCCGTGCGCCAGTTCCTCGACGTCGACCTCCGCGTCTTCGTCGGCATCGCCGTCGCGCTGGCCCTGGTGGTCGTGGTGGTCGTCTGGTTCTGGCCCGAGAAGAAGGCCCCACCCGGAGCGACGCCCCGCGCCGCGGGTACCGGGCCCGAGCCGTTCGACGCGTTCGCGGGCGGGTTCCCCGTCCCGCCGCTGCCGGGCCAGTCGCTCCCGCCCTCGCCCCGCCGCCGCGCCCTCGTGCCCGACGACACGGGCTCGCCCGGGGCGTCCCGCTCGCCGGGCACCGGTGCCCCCCGAGACACACCGCACGACAAGGAGGTCGACCGTGGCTGACGACCAGAAGCCGGCCCGTCCCGGCGAGTACGAGGTCCGCCGCCCGCAGGCGAAGGGGCTGCGCGAGGCGCTCGCGCCCGTCGCCGGGTTCGGCGTGACCTTCGCGTCGATGTTCCGGCCGACGGTCACCGAGCAGTACCCGCGCCAGAAGGTGCCGACGAAGCCGCGGTACCACGGACGGCACCAGCTCAACCGGTACCCCGACGGGCTCGAGAAGTGCATCGGCTGCGAGCTGTGCGCGTGGGCGTGCCCCGCGGACGCGATCTACGTCGAAGGTGCCGACAACGCCGACCTGCCCGACGGCGGCCACATGTCGCCGGGCGAGCGGTACGGGCGCGTCTACCAGATCAACTACCTGCGCTGCATCTTCTGCGGCCTGTGCATCGAGGCCTGCCCGACGCGCGCGCTGACGATGACCAACGAGTACGAGCTCGCGGGCCCGACGCGCGAGGGCATGATCTGGGAGAAGCAGGACCTGCTCGCGCCGCTCCAGGAGCGGATGCTCGCCGCGCCCCACCCGATGGTCCCGGGGACCTCGGACACCGAGTACTACCGCGGGGAGGTGAGCGGCCCGGTGGCCGAGCAGGTGGACTGGGTGCGCGAGCACCGTCCGGACGACCCGACCCTCCCGCCCGAGCCCACGGGGCCGCCGCCGGAGGTCCGGCGGGTCACCCCGACCTCGGGGCGCTCCGCCGGCGCGTCGGCCCGGAAGGCCGCCCGGTGACCGCGAGCGGCGGCGAGGCGGTCCTCTTCTGGGTCCTCGCCCCCCTCATGGTCCTCGCGGCGCTCTCGCTGCTCTTCGCCCGCAAGGCGGTGCACGCCGCCATCGCGGTCATGTTCGTCATGGTCGACCTCGCGATCCTCTACATCGCGCAGGAGGCGTCGTTCCTCGGCGTCGTCCAGGTGGTCGTGTACACGGGCGCCGTGATGATGCTGTTCCTCTTCGTGCTCATGCTCGTCGGCGTCGACGCGTCGGACTCGCTCGTGGAGACGATCCGCGGGCAGCGCTGGCTCGGCGTGCTCCTCGGGCTCGGGCTCGGGGTCGTGCTGGTGGGCGTGGTCGCGCAGGCGACCTTCCCGCCGTCGGTCGGGCTGGAGCTCGCCAACGCGGCGACGAACCCCGTGGCGCTCGCCCGCGTGCTCTTCGCGGACTACGTCTTCGCCATGGAGGTCGTGGGCATCCTGCTCATCACCGCCGCGGTCTCGGCGCTCGTGCTCACGCACCGGCGCCGGCTCACCCCGAAGGTGGGTCAGCGCGAGCAGGCCGACGCGAAGGTCGCCGCGCTGCCCGCGGGCGGCCGGCTCACGCCGCTCGCCGCCCCCGGCGTGTACGCGCAGAACAACGCCATGGACACCCCGGCGCTCGACCCCCAGGGCCGGCCCATCGAGGAGTCGGTCTCCCGCATCCTGCGCATCCGTGGCCAGGAGCGGTCGGCCGGGACCATCCTCGAGGCCGAGCGCGAGGTGCTCGTCGAGCACGAGCCCCTGCGGGCGCTGCCCGCCCTGCGGGCCCAGGACGCGAACGAGCGCACGGTGCAGGCCGCGACCGCCGACGAGCCGCAGGGCGAGGCGCCCGCCGGCGACGTCGGCGGGCCGGACGACCCGGGCCGGTCCCGCGTGCCCGGCGGCGCCACCGATGCGGTGCCGGACGGCGGCCCCGGCGCGACCCCGGGAGGAGAGGACTGATGGAGCTCACCAACTACCTCGTGCTCGCGGCGATCCTGTTCTCGATCGGTGCCGCGACCGTGCTGCTGCGGCGCAACGCGATCATCGTGTTCATGGGCATCGAGCTCATGCTCAACGCGACCAACCTCGCGTTCGTCACCTTCGCCCGGATGCACGGCGACGTGACCGGGCAGGTGCTCGCCTTCTTCGTCATGGTCGTCGCGGCGGCCGAGGTCGTCGTCGGCCTCGCGATCATCGTGTCCATCTTCCGCACCCGTCGGTCCGCCTCGGTCGACGACGTCAACCTGCTCAAGAGCTGAGGGGCCGGCACCGATGACGACGCTCCTTCCCGCCCTGCCCACGGCGAGCGGACTGCTGGCCGCGACCGACGTCGTGCCCGCGTCCGAGACCGTGCCGGGCGCGTTCCTCGCGGCACCGTACCTGGTGCTGCTCCCGCTCCTCGGGGCGGCCGTCCTCCTCCTCGCCGGGCGCCGCAGCGACCGCTGGGGCGCGTGGTTCGGCGTCCTCATGTCGGGCGCCGCCTTCGTGGTGGGCCTGGTCCTCTTCCTCGTGATGCTCGGGCTCCCCGTCGACGAGCGCGTGGTCGACTTCCGGATCGGCGACTGGATCGTCTCCGGCGGCCTCGACCTCGCGATGGGCCTGCGGATCGACCCGCTGTCCCTGACGTTCGTCCTCCTCGTGACGTTCGTCGGCACGCTCATCCACGTCTACGCGGTCGCCTACATGGCGCACGACCGCGACCGGCGCCGGTTCTTCGCGTACCTCAACCTGTTCGTCGCGGCGATGCTCGTGCTCGTCCTCGCCGACTCCTACCTCCTGCTGTTCGTCGGCTGGGAGGGCGTGGGCCTGGCGTCGTACCTGCTCATCGGGTTCTGGAACCACAACCGCGCGTACGCGGTCGCGGCCAAGAAGGCGTTCGTCATGAACCGCGTGGGCGACATCGGGCTCATCGTCGCGCTCATGCTGATGTTCGCGACGTTCGGCGCGGTCGACTTCACCACCGTGTTCGCGCAGGCGCCGGAGGCGTCGACCGCCGTGCTCACCGCGACGAGCATCGCGCTCCTGCTCGCCGCGTGCGGCAAGTCGGCGCAGTTCCCGCTCCAGGCGTGGCTCGGGGACGCCATGGCGGGCCCGACGCCGGTCTCCGCCCTCATCCACGCGGCCACCATGGTCACGGCGGGCGTCTACCTCGTCGTGCGGTCCGCGCCGATCTTCGAGGGCGCGCCCACCGCGCAGCTCGTCGTCGTCATCGTCGGCGCGGTGACGCTCCTCTTCGGGGCGATCGTGGGCTGCGCCAAGGACGACATCAAGAAGGCGCTCGCCGCGTCGACCATGTCCCAGATCGGGTACATGATCCTCGCCGCCGGGCTCGGGCCGATCGGGTACGCGTTCGCGATCTTCCACCTCGTGACGCACGGCTTCTTCAAGGCCGGGATGTTCCTCGGCGCGGGGTCCGTCATGCACGGCATGGACGACCAGGTCGACATGCGCCGGTTCGGCGGCCTCGCGCGGTACATGAAGGTCACCTGGATCACGTTCATGATGGGCTGGCTCGCGATCCTCGGGATCCCGCCGTTCTCGGGCTTCTGGAGCAAGGACAAGATCATCGAGGCCGCGTTCGTGCCCGTCGACGGCGAGCCGTGGCGGGCGTGGGTGTTCGGCGGCGTCGCGCTCCTGGGCGCCGGGATCACGGCGTTCTACATGTCGCGCCTGTTCTTCATGACGTTCTCCGGTCGCCGCCGCTGGAACGACGGCAGCGGCTCCGTGGACGGCCTCGGCCCGCAGGACGGCCCGGTGCAGCACCCGCACGAGTCGCCGCGCCTCATGACCTGGCCGATGATCGTCCTCGCCGTCGGCTCGGTGGCCCTGGGCGGCATCCTCGCCGCGGGCTCGCGGTTCGTCACGTGGCTCGAGCCGGTCACCGGGCACGCCGAGCACCACGAGCCGGTCCTGCCGGTGTGGTCGCTCATCACCCTGACGCTCCTGCTCGTCCTCGCCGGCGCGGCCCTCGCCTGGCGGCAGTACGCGATGTCGAGCGTCCCGGTCCGTGCGCCGCGCGGCTCCGTCCTCACGCGCGCCGCCCGGCGCGACCTGTACCAGGACGACGTCAACGAGGCCGTGTTCATGCGGCCCGGCCAGTACCTCACGCGCTCGCTCGTCTACGCCGACAAGGAGATGGTCGACGGCGGCTGGATGGGCCTCGCCGGCCTGATCGGCCGGATCGGGGAGTGGTTGCGCGGGTGGCAGAACGGCTACGTGCGCTCGTACGGCGCGACGATGCTCGGCGGCCTCGTGGTGATCGTCGCCGTCGTCCTCGCCCTGACCACCGGCTCCGCGAGCTGAGAGGGAGACACCCATGACTACCTCCGTCCCCTGGCTGTCCCTGCTCGTCGCCTGGCCCCTGGTGGGTGCCGCGGCGGTGTGGCTCACGGCCGCGGCCCGCACGCGCGGCGTCGGCGCGGGAGCGCTGCGCACCGTGCGCGGCATCGCCCTCGGCGCCGCGCTCGTCGAGCTGGGCCTGCTCGTCGGCGCCTTCACCGCGTTCGACACCTCGGCGGCCGGCACCCACCAGCTCACCGAGACGTACCGCTGGATCCCGCAGATCGGCGCGAGCTACGCGGTGGGCGCCGACGGCGTCGCGCTCGCGCTCGTGGCGCTGTCGGTCCTGCTCGTCCCGCTCGTCGTGCTGGCCGCGTGGAAGGAGCAGGACGGCGACGTGCGCCGCCTGCGCCACTACCTCGCGCTCGTGCTGCTGCTCGAGGCGTTCATGGTCGCGGTCTTCGTCGCGCGCGACGTGTTCCTCTTCTACGTCCTCTTCGAGGCGATGCTGATCCCGGTCTACTTCATGATCGGCGGGTTCGGCGTCGGGGCGCGGCGGCGCTACGCGGCGGTGAAGTTCCTGCTGTTCTCGCTCGCGGGCGGGCTCATCATGCTCGCGGCCGTCATCGCGCTGTACGTGCAGGTGCCGATCGACCCGACGACGGGCGCGCGTCCCGAGGACGCGTTCCTCACGGCGAACCTCGTCGAGACGTTCGCCGCGTCGCCCATGCCCGTCACGACCGAGCGGCTGCTGTTCCTCGGGTTCTTCCTCGCGTTCGCCATCAAGGCGCCGCTCTTCCCCGTCCACACCTGGCTGCCCGACGCCGCGCAGCACGCTCCCGCGGGCACCTCCACGCTCCTCGTGGGCGTGCTGGACAAGGTCGGCACGTTCGGGATGCTCACGCTGTGCCTCCCGCTCTTCCCGCACGCGAGCGCGTGGGCGGCCCCCGTCGTGGTCGTCCTGGCGGTCGTCTCGATCCTCTACGGCGCGCTCATGGCGATCGGGCAGAGCGACCTCATGCGACTCATCGCCTACACGTCGGTGTCCCACTTCGGGTTCATCGTGCTCGGCATCTTCGCGTTCACGTCGCTCAGCGTGTCCGGGTCGTCGCTGTACATGGTCAACCACGGCATCTCGACCGGCGCGCTGTTCCTCCTGGCGGGCTTCCTCATCGCCCGGCACCCGGAGCGCTCGCAGCGCATCGCGGACTACGGCGGCCTCCAGAAGGTCGTCCCCGTGCTCGCGGGGACGTTCCTCGTCGCGGGCCTCTCCGCGCTGTCGCTGCCGGGTCTGTCGACGTTCGTCAGCGAGATCATGGTGCTGGTCGGCACGTTCGCGCGCAGCCCCTGGGCCGCGCTCGTCGCGGTGCTCGGCGTCGTGCTGGCCGCGCTCTACGTGCTGCTGACCTACCAGCGGATCTTCACGGGCGGGACCCGCGAGGGGCTCGACGCGCTCCCGGACCTCGGTGCGCGCGAGAAGTGGGTCGTCGCACCGCTGATCACGGTCCTCCTCGTCCTCGGCTTCTACCCGGCGCCCGCGCTCGACCTCGTGCGCGAGCCCGCGGAGGTCACCCTGTCCGACCTCGCGGTCGCCGGCGTCGAGGACCCGCCGCGCTCCGACCCGTTCGCCGAGGGCGCCGAGCAGGCCGCCCTCGAGAGCCAGGGGTCGTCCGTCACTCGTAGCTCCGACGAAGGGAGCGAGTCGTGAACGACTCCTTCGTGGCCCCCACGGTCGACTGGCTCTACCTCGCCCCGATCCTCGTCGTGCTGGGCGCCGGCGTCGTCGGCGTGCTGATCGAGGCGTTCGTGCCCGCGCGCGTCCGTCGCACGACGCAGGTCGTCCTCGCGCTGCTCGCGACGGCCGCGGCGTTCGCGCTCGTCGTCGTGCTGTGGCGCGACCCGGCCGTGCAGGGGTCCGCCCAGGCGGCTCCCGGGGTCCGGGTGCTCGGCGGATCCATGGTCGTCGACCCCTTCGGCCTCGCGATCCAGGGGATCGTCGTCCTCCTCGCGTTCCTCGCGATCCTCGTGATCGCCGACAAGACGTCGACCGGCCAGGACGCGTTCGCGCCGTCCGCGGCGGCGGTACCGGGGTCGCCGTACGAGGACCTCACGCGGCGCAAGGGCCTCGAGCAGACCGAGGTCTACCCGCTCGTGCTCTTCGCCGTCGGCGGCATGATGATCTTCCCCGCGACCGGCAACCTCCTCGTGATGTTCGTCGCGCTCGAGGTGCTCTCGCTCCCGCTGTACGTGCTCTCCGCGATGGCCCGCCGCCGTCGGCTCCTCTCGCAGGAGGCGTCGTTCAAGTACTTCCTCCTCGGTGCGTTCGCGTCCGCCCTGTTCGTGTTCGGCGTCGCGCTCGTCTACGGGTTCGCCGGCTCGGTCGACCTCGTCGAGGTGTACCAGTCGCTCGCGACGCCCGGAGGCCCGCTCGCGACCATGCCGGGGCTCGTCGTCGTGGGCGTCCTGCTCATCCTCGCGGGCCTGCTCTTCAAGATCGGTGCGGCTCCGTTCCACGCCTGGACGCCCGACGTCTACCAGGGCGCCCCGACGCCCATCACGGGCTTCATGGCCGCGTGCACCAAGGCGGCGGCGTTCGGCGCTCTGCTGCGCGTCCTGTACGTCGTGAGCCTCGGGCTCGCGCAGTCCTCGCCCACGGCGCGCGAGGACCTGTTCGTCGCGCTCTGGGTCGTCACGCTGCTCACGATGGTCGTCGGGACCGTCGTCGGTGCCGTGCAGACCGACGTCAAGCGGCTGCTCGCGTACTCGTCGATCGCGCACGCGGGCTTCATCCTCGTGGGCGTCGTCGGGTTCTCGCAGCTCTCGCTGCGCGCGACCGTCTTCTACCTGCTCGTCTACGGCCTCGCGACGGTCGGCGCGTTCGCGGTCGTCACGCTGGTGCGCGAGACCGCCCCCGTGCGCGAGCGCGTGCCGGCCACGGTGGGAGCCGGGGCCGACGGGGCGGGCGACCCCGCGGACAACGTGACCGACGGGGCGGCGGAGCAGCCGGTCGCCGTGCTCGGCGAGGCGACGCACCTCGCGCAGTGGGCCGGGCTTGGTCGCCGGAGCCCGTGGCTCGCGGGCGTGTTCTCCCTCTTCCTCCTCTCCATGGCGGGCATCCCGCTCACGGCGGGCTTCGTGGCGAAGTTCACCGCGTTCGGCGCGGCCATCGCCGGGCCCGACGGCCGGGGCGGGGGGTCGACGTGGGTGCTCGCCGTCGTGGGCGTGATCGCGTCGGCCGTCGCGGTGTTCTTCTACGTCCGGATCATCGTCCTGATGTTCTTCACCGCTCCCTCCGGGGGAGCCGCGGAGGGGACGGACGACGACGGCGGCGCGGTCGAGCGGCCGGGCGTGACCGTCGTCCGGTCGACCGGTCCGACGACGATCGCGATCGCGGTGTGCGCTCTCGGGGTGCTCCTCCTCGGTGTGTTCCCGTCCCCGGTTCTCGATCTGGCGGCCGAGGCGGTTAAGTTCGTCCCGTGACCTCTGTTCCTCCCGTGCCGCGTGAGCGGACCGCGCCCGTGACGACCACCGCGATCCCGATCTCGGACCCCGAGCTCGCGGCCGCCCTCACCGAGCGGCTCGCCGGGGTCGAGGCTCGGCTGCGCGAGGCCGTCGCGCACGCCGACCCGCTCGCCGACACGGCGTCCCGCCACCTCGTCAACGCGGGGGGCAAGCGGCTGCGGCCGCTGCTCACCCTGCTCGCCGCCGAGCTCGGGGACGGGACGCGTCCGGAGGTGGTGGAGTCCGCGGTCGTCGTCGAGCTCACGCACCTCGCGTCGCTGTACCACGACGACGTCATGGACTCCGCCCCGGTGCGCCGGGGGGCCCCGTCCGCGCACGCCGTGTGGGGGAACTCGGTCGCCATCATGGTCGGCGACCTCCTCTTCGCGCGTGCCGCGTCGACCGTCGCGGCGCTCGGGCCCGAGGCCGTGCTCATCCAGGCACGCACCTTCGAGCGGCTGTGCCTGGGCCAGCTCCACGAGACGATCGGTCCGGGGGAGGGCGACGACCCCGTCGAGCACTACCTCGAGGTGCTCGCCGACAAGACGGCCTCGCTGCTCTCGACGTCCGCGCGGCTCGGCGCCCTGTTCGCCGGGTGCCCGACGGCCGTCGTCGACACGGTCGCGGCCTACGGGGAGAAGCTCGGGGTCGCGTTCCAGCTCGCCGACGACGTGCTCGACCTGGCGTCGTCGGGCGACGAGTCGGGCAAGACGCCGGGGACGGACCTGCGCGAGAAGGTGCCGACCATGCCGGTGCTGCTGCTCCGTGCCCGGATCGCGAACGGGACCGCGAGCGAGGCGGACGCCCGGCTCGTCGAGCTCCTCGACTCCGACCTGACGGACGACGCCGCCCTCGCCGCGGCCGTGGCCGCGCTGCGACGCCACGAGGTGCTCGGCGAGACGCGCGCGCTGGCGGTGCGCTGGGCGCGCTCCGCCGTGGAGGAGCTCGACGCGCTCCCCGCGGGGCCGGTCACCGACGCGCTGCGCTCCTTCGCGGAGGCGCTCGCCGACCGCGCCGCCTGACCGTCGCGCGGGGTGATCTTTTTCCCGGCCCACGACGGCCGGGGACGCCGGTGC
The DNA here is from genome assembly GCF_051844275.1 of Cellulosimicrobium sp. CpK407. Taxonomy (NCBI): domain Bacteria; kingdom Bacillati; phylum Actinomycetota; class Actinomycetes; order Micrococcales; family Promicromonosporaceae; genus Cellulosimicrobium; species Cellulosimicrobium sp. CpK407. The sequence continues at coordinate 358 of NZ_JBGNYC010000048.1, read as the reverse complement.
GACCCGACGGCATCGTTGCCTCCGTCATCGAGTTGACCTGCTCGGACGCCCCCGACCGGGGAATCTCGCCCGACGCGGGGCGGCGTCCGGGGAGCGCGGGGTGGGGAGCGCTCCCCATCGGACGGGTGTCGGTTTTCACCCGGTCTCCCGCTATCCTCGGTTGCGCGATCGGTGGGGCCGCCTGGTATGTGCGAGATCGAGGGGGCTGGAGAAGGGGGCCGATCGTCTCCCGATCCAACTCCTCGGAGGACCTGTGGGTTTCCTGGCGCGTCTGAACGAGCACCGTCGCACCGTCGCGTCGGTGAGCACCGTGTCGGTGTTCTCGACCGCGCTCGTCGGGATGGCGTTCCTGTACGAC
>NZ_JBGNYC010000047.1:0-35114 GCF_051844275.1 Cellulosimicrobium sp. CpK407 | reverse complement strand
CGCGGCACCACCACCCACCCCGCCCGGCGTCGTCTCGCCCTGGTCGGTGCTCACCTCGGGCGACCGCCCGCGGTGTCGGTCTCACCAGCACGTTGCCGCTTTGCGTCCGGTCGCCGTGGAGCTTTCCCGCCCCGTCCCGGCACCGTCCCTGCGCGGCGCCGCGGTCGCGGGATGTCGGTCGCGGGCGTCTGGCGAGCAGGCGGGGCTTGGTTCGTCCGGGGGGCCGGAGGAATAACCTATACGTGCGTATGGTTATCGACCTCGGGCCGTGAGTGCGGCTCGTGGGAACGAACGAGGAGTGGACAGAGATGGTCGCCGCCGAGGGGCTCGTCATCGACTGGGCGCAGATGCCCACGTACAACACCGTGATGTCCGTCGCCGTCGGCGCCGGGCTGATCCTGCTCGTCATGCTCGGCCGTGAGCTGCTGCGGTCGCCGGGGAAGGTCGTCGTCGAGGGGTGGTCGCTCGCGTTCGGCGTGCTCGGCACGATCCTCACGGCGACCGGGCTGCACATGACGCTCACGTGGCCGCTCGCCGCGGGCGGCTTCCCGTTCGACAACATCATCTTCGGCGAGACGAGCCTCGCGTTCGGCGTGCTGCTCCTCGCCGCCGCGTTCTACCTGTGGACGCGCGGCCGCGCCGCGCTCGAGCGGGCCGACGCCACCGAGCACCTGCAGGCCGTCGCGCGCCCCGTGTCGGTGTTCGTGCTCGGCATGGGCCTCGGGCTCGTCGCCATCGCGATCGCCGGCGTGACGTACCAGCTCTTCGCCGCGCCGCCGGAGGAGCCCATCTCGGGCGCGTTCGCCGCCTACCCGCTCGTCGAGGCGATCTTCATGTCCGGGCTCATCGCGCTCGTCGGCGTCGGCGCGATCCTCTTCCCGTTCGCGGTGCGCTCCGGTCGCCGGGTCGTCCGCGTCGTCATCGGGTGGGCATGGGGCCTGTCCGGCGTCGCGTTCCTGCTGTTCGGCGCCATGAACTTCTTCACCCACATCGGGCTCATCGTCAACACGATGGGCTGACGAGGGCCGCCGTCCAGCGGGCGGGCGGGACCCCGTGGGCCGGGACGGCTCGCGGGGTTCGCCTCGCGCGCGCGAGGCGTCATCATAGGGGCCATGCAATCACCGGTGCGCGCCGTGGCTCACGCCGCGGTCCTCGCCGTCGTCGCCGGGCTGTGCCTGGCCGTCGTCGCGAGCGGCGCGTTCGACGTCGTGTCGTTGCCCGACGCCGCCCCGGCCGCGGTGCCCTCGCCTCCCGCCGCGTCGGAGGGCGGGGACGCCGCCCCGGTGGACGACGGCGGCGCCGACGACGCTCCGGGGACCACGCCCGACGACGAGGCGGCCGAACCGGGGGACGAGGCCGAGGGCACGACGGCGGACCCTGCCGCCGCGACCGCCGTCGACCCGGTCTGCCGGGACGCGGAGGTCGCGTGGGGCGCCGCCGCCAAGGCGCAGGTGAACCTCACCGTCGAGCACCCCGAGGCGCTCGTCGAGGGGTTCACGACGGCCCGCGACACCCTCGCCGGGGCCTCGCCGCCCGACGAGATCGCGCGCGACTGGGCCGTCGTGACGACCTATCTCACGATGATCGCCGACGAGGTCGAGGCGACCGGAGCGCGCGACACAGGTGAGCTGTCCCGGGCGATCGACCGCGTCGGGCGCCGCATCGACACGGGCGCCCTCACGTCGTCGTCCCGGGCGGTCACCGACTACTTCCGTGCGGGGTGCACCCGCTGATCGAGGGCAGGCAGGTCTTTCACCCCGTGGCGCTCGCCACATGGGGAGCGGTCCCCACCTCGGCGGTTTGGGGGCGCGCGAGGCGCCGCCATGGGAAACCATGGGGCACATGCGCAACCGACTGACGATCACGAAGACCACGACCGCCCTCGCGACGAGCGCCCTTCTCGTGCTCGGCCTCGCCGCCTGCGGCGGCTCGGGCGACGACGCGAGCACCGACTCCGAGACGACCGCGTCGGAGGAGACCACCCCGGCCGAGGACGAGTCCTCGGAGTCGGAGGACACCACGGAGGAGGAGACCGGCGACGCCGAGGCCTCGGGCGACTTCTGCACCGCCTACCAGACGCTCCTCGACGCCCAGAGCACGCTCGGCTCGATCGACACCAGCGACCCGGCCGGCGCCGTCACCGAGTTCGAGACGTTCACCGCGTCCCTCGAGGCGGCTGAGGCCCCCGCCGAGATCAGCGGTGACTGGGACACGGTCACGGGCGTGTTCCGCCAGCTCACCGACACGCTCGAGACCGCCGTGGACGACCCGGCCAGCGCCGACCTGTCGTCCATCACGTCGCTCATGACCGACGAGTCGTTCCAGACCTCCGCGCAGAACGTCGCGGTGTACGGCACGCAGAACTGCTGACGCCCCTGCTCCCTCCGGACCCCGGCCCGCCTCGGCGCGCCGGGGTCCGGCGCGTCCGGGGCCGGACCGGACGCCCCGCGCGCGGATCCGCCAGGATGGACCCATGCCTCCTGCCGACGCCGCCCCAGCCTCCTCCGCGCCCGCCCGGCCGGACGCCGTCGTGAGCCCGCCCCCGCCGGGCGCGGGCCTGGCCCCGGCGGAGCTCGCGGAGGCCGCGACGACGCTGCGCGCGGACCTCGCGGCGGCAGGCTTCACGGTCGACGGCGTCGAGCGGGTGCTCGGCCCGGTCGCCTCGGCCGCGCTGCACCGCGAGCAGGCCGTGCCCGCGCGGCGCGCGCTGCGGGGACGCGAGGGTGACCCCACGGCCGCGCTCGCCGCGCTGTTCCTCCTGGGCGACGACGTCCCGCGCGCCGCGGTCGACGCCGCCCTGGGGCGCACGGGGGTCGACGGCGCCCGGCGGCTCGGGCTGGTCGAGGCCGCGGGCGCGGCGGACGACGACGCCGTGCGCGCACTCGTGGACCTGCGGCCCTACGCGGCGTCGGACGCGGCGGGCCCGGTGACGTGGTGGCTCTCCTCGGACCTGGGCGAGCTCGCGACGGGTCGCCGGCTCGCGGCCGACCACGTGCTGGGCGCGGGCGGGGCGTCCCTGACGCTCGCGCAGGTGACGGTCCGCACCCCGGTCGGACGCGTGCTCGACCTCGGGACGGGCTGCGGGATCCAGGCCCTGCACGCCGCGCGGCACGCGCGGTCGGTCGTCGGCACCGACATCTCGCGGCGAGCCCTCGGGTTCGCGGCGTTCAACACGGCGTTCAACACGGCGTTCAACGTGCCGTTCGGCACGGGTGCGGCCGGGGCCACGGGGCGTGGCGCGGCGATCGAGCTCCGCGAGGGGTCGATGCTCGAGCCCGTCACGGGCGAGCGGTTCGACCTCGTCGTGTCGAACCCGCCGTTCGTCATCACACCCCGCGCGGGCGGTGCCGGCGCGCTGCCCGAGTACGAGTACCGCGACGGCGGGCGCGCGGGCGACGACGTCGTGCGCGACCTCGTGACGGGCGTCGCCGCGGTCCTCGCGCCGGGCGGCGTGGCCCAGCTCCTCGGCAACTGGGAGCACCGCCGCGGCGTCCCGTGGGACGAGCGCGTCGGGGAGTGGCTCGACGAGGCGGGGCTGGACGGCTGGGTGGTCCAGCGCGAGGTGCAGGACCCGGCCGAGTACGCGGAGACGTGGATCCGCGACGGCGGGACGACGCCGGAGCGCGAGCCCGGGGCCTGGGCCGCCGCCTACGCCGCGTGGCTCGACGACTTCGCGGCCCGCGACGTGGAGGCCGTCGGGTTCGGCATCGTGACGCTGCGGCGCCCGCTCGACGGCGCCCGCCCCACCCTGCGCCGGCTCGAGGAACGCACGGGGCCCGTCCGCCAGCCCCTCGGCGGTCACCTCGCGGCGGCGCTGGCGGCGCACGACTGGCTCACGGCGCGCGACGACGCCGCGCTCGCGGGCGCGTGCCTCGCCGTCGCGCCCGACGTGACCGAGGAGCGGTTCCACACGCCGGGCGCTCCCGACCCGACGGTCGTCCTGCTGCGTCAGGGCGACGGCTTCGGGCGGGCCGTCCAGGCGTCGACGGGGCTCGCGGCGCTCGTCGGGGCGAGCGACGGCGAGCTCGCCGTCGGGCAGCTCGTCGGGGCGATCGCCGCGCTCTTCGAGGTGCCGGCGGACGACCTCGCGGGCGAGCTGCTGCCGAGCGTGCGAGGCCTCGTGGGCGACGGGTTCCTGGTGCCGGTCGGCTGACACCCGGGTCCGGCGACGTTCGCGGTCGCGAGACGGGCGCGACAGGCGAGACAGGGCGGCCCCGCACCGATACGTTCGGGTGGCATGGACCTCGAGGTGCGGCACCTGCGCATGATCGTGGTGGTGGCCGAGTCGGGCAGCGTGACCAAGGCGGCGGCGTCGCTCGGCCTCGCGCAGCCCGCCCTCACCGCCCAGCTCAACCGGATCGACCGCACCCTGGGCGGGTGCGTGTTCACGCGCGACCGCCTGGGCGCGCGCCCGACCGAGCTCGGCGAGCTCGTGCTGCGGCACGCGCGCGTCGTGCTGCCCGCGATGGCGGCGCTCGTCGACGACGCGCGGCGGCACGTCTCCGACCGGTCGACGGCGGGTTCCGTCCGCGTGGGGACGGTGAGCTCGGCGATCGGCGGGCTGTTCGCGAGCCGCCTGCACGCGGCGCTGCCCGGCGCGCTCGGGGTGGACGACCTCCTCGTCACCACGGCGACGTCGTGGTCCGTCGAGGAGACGGCGGAGCGGCTGGCGGGCGGGACGCTCGACGTCGCGCTGGTCGGGATGTGCGGCGACGCGGCCCCGCCCGCGGACGGGGGCCTCGTCTGGACGGCGGTGTCGACGGACCCCGTGTTCGTGCTCGTCGACGAGTACCACCCGGTCGCGGCGCGGGACGCCGTCGGGCTGGGCGAGCTGGCCGACGCGCTGTGGCTCACGGCCCCGGGGAGCGGGTGCTTCGAGCGGTGCTTCGTGAGCGCGTGCGTGCGGGCGGGGTTCACGCCGCGGGCGATGGGGGAGTCGGACCGGACGTCGTGCATCGACCAGGTGCGCGGCGGGCACGCGGTCGCGCTCGTCCAGCCCGTGCTGCTCGACGCGCCCGGCGTGCGGACGGTCGCGCTCGACGGCGCCCCGCTGCGCTGGACGCACCACGTGGGCTGGCGCCGCGACGCGGCCGAGCGTCTGCCGGTCGACGCGATCGCGCGCGCCGCCGCGGGGGCGCACCGCGACGCGGTGCAGCGCTCGCCGCGCTACCGGCGCTGGCGTGCCGAGCACCCGGTGGAGATCGCGTAGGGGCGAGCCCGCACATAGCGCCCGCGTATGACCTGATCGCGATCTGGGCGTGGGCTGGACGTCTCCCTAGCGTGACCTTCGACCGGGCCACCCGGGCCCGGCGAAGGGAATGGACGACATGACACGACCACTCCGCAGGAGGATCGCCGCGGTCACCGCCGCCGCGACGCTCCTGACGGGCGCGGCCGCGACGCACGCCGTCGCGGGCACGCCCGCCCCCGAGGACCAGCGCGCGACGGTGCGCGCGGTCCCCAAGACGACCCCTGGCCTGGAGCGTGCGCTGCAGCGCGACCTGGGCCTCAGCGCGCGGGACGCACGGACGCGTCTCGCCTTCCAGTCCGACGCGGCGGGCACCGAGGCGGCGCTCGAGCGTCGTCTGGGCGCCGACTTCGCGGGCGCCTGGGTCGACGACTCCGCGAACGTCCTCTACGTCGGCGTCACCGACGCCGCCGACGCCCGTGCGGTGCGGGCCGAGGGCGCCACCGCCGTGACCGTGGACCATACGCTCGCGGACCTCGAGTCCTGGCGCGCGACCCTCGACGGCGCGCTCGCCGACGACCCGGCGGCGCTGCCGGGCTGGTACGTCGACGTGACGCGCAACCGCGTCGTCGTCTCCGTCCGCGAGGGTGGCGAGTCCGACGTCGCCGCGCAGGTCGCGGCGGCGGGCGTGCCCGCGGACGCGGTGGCGTACGAGGAGACGGCCGAGGTGCCCCGGCCGCTGATCGACGTCGTCGGCGGCAACGCCTACACGATCGGTGGCGGCACGCGGTGCTCCGTCGGGTTCGCGGTCCAGGGCGGGTTCGTCACCGCCGGGCACTGCGGCTCGGTCGGCGCGCGCACGTCGGGCCCCGCCGGCACGTTCCGCGGGTCGAGCTTCCCCGGCAACGACTACGCCTGGGTCCAGGTCGACGCGGGCAACACGCCGGTCGGCGCGGTGAACAACTACGCCGGCGGCCGCGTGGCCGTGGCCGGGGCGACGCAGGCACCGGTCGGCGCGTCGGTGTGCCGGTCGGGCTCGACCACCGGCTGGCACTGCGGGACGGTCCTCGCGTACAACGCCTCGGTCACGTACGCGCAGGGCACCATCACCGGCCTCATCCGCACGAACGTGTGCGCCGAGCCGGGCGACTCCGGCGGCTCGCTGCTCGCGGGCAACCAGGCGCAGGGCGTCACCTCCGGCGGGTCCGGCAGCTGCAGCACCGGCGGCACGACGTACTTCCAGCCCGTCGGGGAGATCCTCTCCGCGTACGGGCTCACGCTCGTCACGAGCGACGGCGGGGGCGGCGACCCCGAGCCCCCGACCGGCTGCGCCGGCTACGCCCGGACGTACACCGGCACGCTCTCGGCCGGGGCGACGGCCGTCCAGCCGAACGGGTCGTACTACACGGCCGCGACCGCGGGCTCCCACCGCGGCTGCGTCACGGGCCCGGCCGGCAGCGACTACGACCTGTACCTGCAGCAGTGGAACGGGTACTCGTGGGTGACGGTCGCGCAGTCCACGTCGCCGGGTGCCAACGAGTCCCTGACGTACAACGGCGCGGCGGGCTACTACCGGTTCGTCGTGCACGCCTACGCGGGCTCGGGCGCCTACTCGCTGGCCACGACAACCCCCTGAGCCCCTGACCGTCTGACCCCGTCCGCGTCGAGCACGAGGTTGCTGTCGTTCCCGTCCTCTTTCCGGGAGCAACCTCGTGCTCGACGGCGTGCAGGGACGTGTTCGGCGTGGCTCGCCGCATGCCGGGGTCCCGTCAGGCCAGCAGCGCCGGGCCGTACTTGAGCACCACGAGGATCGCGAGACCCACGAGCCACGCCGCCACCAGGTAGCCGAAGGCCCCCGAGCGCACGAACCCGAGCAGCCGTGCCTGCGCGGCCCGCGGCAGGTACAGGTTGTCCTCCAGGACGTTCCAGTGCAGGAGCGAAGCGAAGACGAGCGTGGTCGAGACCGTGATGAGCAGGCACCACGGGCACAGCGCGCCGATGACGAACATCGACTGGGAGAAGAGCCAGTAGGCGAACACGACGCCGAGGAAGTAGACGCATTGCGCGGCGAAGAGGAACCAGCGGGGGAACCGCGTCCCGCCCAGCGCCGCGACCGCCGTCGTGATGACGATGGGCTCCGCGATCAGGCCGAGGAACGCGTTGGGGAAGCCGAACACCTGCGCCTGCCACGACTGGGCGACCGTCCCGCACGACAGCACGGTGTTGACGTCGCACGCGAGCGTGGCGGTGGGGTTGGCGGCCAGGAGCACGGCGTCGTACGACAGCACGAACGCCGCGGTGAGGCTGAGCAGGCCGAACAGCAGCATCTCGCCGAACAGGACGCCGCGGGAGTGGGTCCAGCCGGTGGGGCGGGCGAACGGGTCGAACGCCGCGTCCTGCGCACCCCCCGGGCCCGACGGCGTCCGGCCCGGGCGCGGTTCGTCCGTCAGGGCGGTGGTCGTTCCGGTCACGGGCGGTCCTCGGGTCCGCGGGGCCCCGCCGGGTCGGGGGACGCCCCGGCGGGCGGGCAGAAGGTGGCGCCGGCCGGCAGGGTGGGCGCGCTGCCGGCTCGGCGCCGCACCCAGGTTACGAACCCCGCACCCGCCGCCGACAGGGACCATGGTCCCGGATCCTGGCCGCCGAACCCGCCGAACCCGCCCCGCCACCGGTCGAACACGACATGAGGGACGTCGAGGGGCCGAGAGCGACCGCCGTGTCGTGCTCGACGGGGCGTCGTGTCGTTCTCGGCCGAGGTGTGCGACGACGGTGGGTCGTCACGGCGGTAGGGGCGTCCCCGCCTAAGATCTGGGGGCGCCCGCGCTCCCCGCGGCGCGAACCGGCCCGAGCCCCACCCGCCCGAGAGGACCTGCGTGCAGCACGACGACGTCGACTCCCTGCGGCGGTCGAGCGCGGCGTGGCGGCTCCTGCGCGCGGACACGGCGCCGCTCGTGCTGTCGTTCCTCGGCACCCTGTTCGTCGAGGACAACGTGCGCGCGATCCCCGAGAGCGAGCTCGTCGCGCGGCTCGACGACCACCTGTGGGCGGTCGACGGCCGGTCCGCACGAGCCTCCGGAGCAGAGCCGCGGTACCCGCGACCCCCGCAGGCGTACGTCGACCACTGGGCGCACCCCGACCAGGGCTGGCTGCGCGCCTGGTACCCACCGGGCTCGGCCGAGCCCCACTACGACGCGACGCCCGCCGTCGAGCAGGCCGTGCGCTGGGTCGCGTCGCTGCGCGGGCGCGGGTTCGTGGGCACCGAGTCGCGGCTCAACACCGTGTTCGAGCTCCTGCGCCAGCTCGCCGTCGGGACCCAGACCGACCCGGCGGAGCGCCTGCGCGAGCTCGAGGAGCGCCGTGCGGCGATCGACGACGAGATCGCCCAGGTGCGTGCCGGGCGCGTCGCCGTGCTCGACGCGGCGGCGCAGCGCGACCGCTACCAGCAGCTCACGCAGACCGCCGCCGACCTGCTCTCCGACTTCCGGGAGGTCGAGGCGAACTTCCGCTCGCTCGACCGCGAGCTGCGCGAGCGCATCACCGGCTGGGACGGCGCCAAGGGCGAGCTGCTGGAGGAGGTCGTGCGGTCGCGCACGGCCATCGCGGAGTCCGACCAGGGCCGCTCGTTCCACGCGTTCTACGACTTCCTGCTCGACCGTCGCCGCCAGGAGGAGTTCGCCGCGCTCGTCGAGCGCGTGCAGTCCCTCGACGCGATCGCGCCCGACGTCGTCCGGCCGGCCCCGGGGGCGCCCGGGCCGGACGTGGACGCCGCCGCGACGGACGCGGCGGCGCGGGAGCAGGAGCACCGCCGGCTACGGCGCGTGCACTACGACTGGCTCGACGCCGGCGAGCGCACGCAGGCGACCGTGCGCACCCTCTCGGAGCAGCTCCGCCGCTTCCTCGACGACCAGGTCTGGCTCGAGAACCGGCGGGTCATGGACATCCTGCGCGGCGTGGAGGCCAAGGCGCTCGCCGCGCGCGACGTCGCCCGCAGGGCGGGAGGACCTCCGGGGATGACGGTCGACGCCGTCGCGCCGGAGATCGTCCTGCCGACCGAGCGACCGCTCTTCACGCCGCGCCCCACGGCCCGGCTCGACTCGGACCACGTCGAGGCCGGCGACGACGACTTCGAGGTCGACGCGCTGTACGACCAGGTGCACGTCGACCCGGAGCGCCTCGCGCGCACGGTCCGCGCGACGCTCTCCCGGCCGGGCGGCCCGGGGGAGGTCGCGCTCGCCGACCTGCTCGCCGACGCGCCGCTCGAGCACGGACTGGCGGAGCTCGTGACGTACCTGTCGCTGGAGGACCCGCGCTTCGTCGTCGTGCACGACGAGGAGCGCACCGACGAGGTGCGCTGGGAGGGCGAGGCCCCGACCGGGCCCGTCGCCGAGGACGGGGCGCCGGACCCCGTGGTGCGCGTCGCTCGCCTGCCACGCGTCACCTACGCGCGGCGCACCGGGGCGGGCGGCCCGCCGCGCGACCCGGTGCCCGTGCCGAGCACCCCGCCAGGCCAGCAGCCCCACGACACCGACCCGGCCCCGGAGGAGACCCCGTGAGCACGACCCGCACCGCGCGCGACCCGGAGCTGTCCGTCGTCGTGACGTCGCTGCTCAAGGGCGTCGTCTACCGCGAGTCCGGCGAGGCGCTGTGGCGCGACCTGCTCGCGCGCGAGGCGCAGGTGCGCGACACCGTCGCGATGATGGGCCTGCAGGTCGTCGTCGACGAGGGCGACGGCTACGCCTACCTGCGCTCGCAGCCCGAGCACGAGCGCGACGAGCGCGTGCCGCGCCTCATCCCGCGCCGCGAGCTGCCGTTCGACGTGAGCCTGCTGCTCGCGCTGCTGCGCAAGCGGCTCGCGCAGGCCGACTCCGAGGGCGGTGACACGCGGCTCGTGCTCGCGCGCACGGAGATCGTCGACCTGCTGCGGGTGTTCCTCGCGCAGGACGCCGGCGCGGCGGCCAACGAGGCCAGGCTGGTGGACCGCGTGGACGGGCTCGTGCGGCGCGTCGTGGAGCTGGGCTTCCTGCGCCCTGCGGGCCGCCCCGACCCGGACGGCTCGCCCGCCGGGGGCGCCCCGGGCGAGGACGGCGACCCGGCCTCCGGCGACGCGCGGCGGTACGAGGTGCGTCGCATCCTCAAGGCGTTCGTCGACGCGCAGTGGCTCGCGGACTTCGACGCGCGCCTCGCGCAGTACCTGGAGCTCGCCGCGGACGGCGCCGGGACGGGACCGGGGTCGCGCGCGGGCGCAGCGGCCACCGGGACGAGCGCAGGGACGGGCGCAGGGACGAGCGCGGGCACGACGACGAGGACGGTGGCGTGATGGAGGGCCTGTTCAGCGCGGTCGAGCTGCACGACCCGGCGGCGGACCTCGACGCCCGGGCGGGCTTCCGCCTCGAACGGCTGGAGGTGCTCAACTGGGGCACGTTCGACCAGCGCGTGTGGGCGTTCGACCTCGACGGGCGCAACGCGCTCCTCACGGGCGACATCGGGTCGGGCAAGTCGACGATCGTCGACGCCGTGACGACGCTGCTCGTGCCGTCGCACCGCATCTCCTACAACAAGGCGGCCGGAGCGGGCGCGCGCGAGCGGTCCCTGCGGTCGTACGTCGCGGGGCACTACAAGTCGGAGCGCGACGAGGCGACGGGCACGACGCGCCACGTCGGGCTGCGTGAGCGCGGCACGTACTCGGTCGTGCTGGGACGGTTCTCCAACCGCGGGTTCGACCAGGAGGTCACGCTCGCCCAGGTGTTCTGGCTCGCGCCGGGGCAGTCGGGCCAGCCCGACCGGTTCTTCGTCACCGCGGACCGTCCGCTGACGATCACCGAGGACTTCGCCGGGTTCGGCGGCGACGTGGCGGCGCTGCGACGTCGCCTGCGCGAGTCGGGCGCCCAGGTGCGCGACCACTTCCCCGAGTACGGGCGCGACTTCCGTCGTCTGCTCGGCATCCCGTCGGAGCAGGCCATGGACCTGTTCCACCAGACGGTGTCGATGAAGTCGGTGGGCGACCTCGGCGAGTTCGTGCGCGAGCACATGCTCGAGCCGTTCGACGCGGACCGCTGGACGGACCGGCTCGTCGCGCACTTCGACGACCTCACGAGCGCGCACGACGCCGTCGTGCGGGCCACCGCGCAGATCGAGCGGCTCGCGCCGCTGCTCGCGGACTGCGACGCGCACGACGCGCTGGGGGAGCGGTCTGCCGCGCTCGTGGCGCGCCGCGACGCCCTGCGCGCGTTCACGGCCTCGCGGCGGGTGGCCGACCTCGACGGGCTCATCGGCGCCCTCGACGAGCGCGTCGCGGACGGCGAGTCCCGCCGCCAGCGGGTCGGCGACGAGCTGGGGCTCCTCGCGGCCGAGCGGCAGCGGCTCGAGCTCGAGCGCGCGGGGCACGGCGGCGACCGGCTCGCGGCGATCGAGGGCGAGGTCGCGCGCCGCGAGGTCGAGCGCGCCGCGCGCGAGCGCCGCGTCGCCCAGCTCGCGGGCTACGCCGCCGCCGCAGGCCTGACGCTCGGCGGCCCGGACGGTGCCGAACCCGGGGTTTCTCCCCAGGGCGAGGACGTCGTGGGGAGCCAGCCAGGGTTCGGCGGAGGGGCGGCGGGCGTGGCTGCCGCGCTCGTCGACGCCGCGGCGTTCGCCACGCTGCGGCGTGCGGCCGACGACGCCGCGGTGCGCGTGCGCGACGACCTCGCCCGGGCGGAGGAGCGGGCGAGCGAGGTCGCCGCGGAGCTGCGCGCCGTCGAGCAGGAGACCGCCGACGTCAAGGCCGAGCTCGCGAGCCTCGCCGACCGCCGTTCCAACCTGCCGCGCACCCACCTGGAGGTGCGCGACCGGCTGTGCGCCGGCGTCGGGCTCTCCCCGGCGGACGTGCCGTTCGTCGGCGAGCTGCTCGCGGTGCGCCAGGAGCATGCCGACTGGGAGGGCGCGGCCGAGCGCGTGCTGCGCGGTTTCGCGCTCTCGTTGCTCGTGCCGGCCGCGCACTACGACGCCGTGTCCGCGTGGGTCGACCGCGAGCACCTGGGCCTGCGGCTCGTGTACCACCGGGTGCCCGAGCGCGTCCCGGCCGCCCGGCCCGCGCCGCGCGACGACGTCCCGCTGCTCGCCGACCTGCTCGACGTGCGGCAGCTCGACGACGCGCCGTCCCTCACGGCGTGGGTCGAGGCCGAGCTGGAGCGGCGCGCCGACCACGCGTGCGCGCCGGACCTCGACGCGTTCCGCCGCCTCCCGCGCGCGATCACGCGCGCGGGCCAGGTGAAGCACTCGCCGGACCATCACGAGAAGAACGACACGCGTGCCGTCGACGACCGCCGCGGCTACGTGCTCGGCTGGTCGACGCAGGCCAAGATCGACGCGCTGCTGGAGCAGGCGGCCGAGGTGACCGCGCGGCGCGACACGCTCGCGCGGCGCCGCGACGAGGCCGCCGCCGCCCGGGGCGACCTCCAGGCGCGCTCGGCCGCGCTCGGCCGGCTCGACGTCTACCGCGACTGGGACGAGCTCGACCGCGGCGCCGAGACGGCGCGCATCGCCGAGCTCGCCGAGGAGAAGCGGCGGCTCGAGCAGGCGAGCGACGAGCTCGGCCGGATCGCGACGCTGCTCGACGACAACGCGCGTCGCCACGGCGAGCTCGAGGCCGAGCGCGACCGCGTCGTCGCGACGCTCGGCGCCGACCGGCACGCGCTCGACGAGGCGCGCACCGCGCGCGAGCGGGCGCGGGCCGTGCTCGACGGCGCGGGCGAGGCGCTCGACGAGGAGACGACGGCCGCCCTCACCGCGGAGTTCGACCGCGAGCTCGCGGCGGTCGGCGCGGCCGGCGCCGACCGGGACGGTGTCGGCCGGGACGGCGCGACCGGCCCGACGCGCACGGCCGACCTGGACGCCGTCGAGAACGCGGTGCGCTCGCGGCTCACCGCCGAGGCGGAGCAGGCGCAGCGCGAGCGCGCGGACCTCGGGACGCGGATCGCGGGGCAGATGGCCTCGTTCCGGTCGGCGTACCCGGTCGAGACGGCGGAGCTCGACGCGGACGTGCGCTCGGCCGACGGCTACCGCGAGATCCACGACCGGCTCGTGCGCGACGACCTCCCGCGGTTCGAGGCCGACTTCAAGGCGTACCTCAACACGAACGCGATCCGCGACATCGCCGGCTTCGCGGCCGAGCTCGCCAAGCAGGCCGACGTCATCCGCGACCGGATCGACACGATCAACGACTCGCTCCGCGCGATCGACTACAACCCGGGCCGGTACATCCGCCTGGAGATGTCGCGCACGCCCAACCTCGAGGTACGGGAGTTCCAGCAGGACCTGCGCGCGTGCACCGACGGCGACGGGATCCTCGCCGAGGACGACCGCGCGCTCGCCGAGGGCGACGGGTCGCTCGCCGACGGCGCGCTGTCGTACTCGGAGGACCGGTTCCTGCGGGTCAAGGCGCTCGTCGAGCGGTTCCGTGGTCGCGAGGGCATGACGGACCTCGACGAGGCGTGGCGCCGCCGCGTGACCGACGTCCGCAACTGGTTCGTGCTCTCCGCGTCGGAGCGCTCGCGCGCCGACGACTCCGAGCACGAGCACTACTCCGACTCCGGCGGCAAGTCCGGCGGCCAGAAGGAGAAGCTCGCGTACACCGTGCTCGCGGCGTCCCTCGCCTACCAGTTCAAGCTCGACTGGGGCGCGGTGCGGTCGACGGCGTTCCGGTTCGTCGTCATCGACGAGGCGTTCGGTCGGGGGTCGGACGAGTCGACCCGGTTCGCGCTCGAGCTGTTCCGCCGCCTCGGGCTGCAGCTGCTCATCGTCACGCCGCTGCAGAAGATCCACGTCATCGAGCCGTACATCTCGGCCGTCGGGTTCGTCGACAATCCCTCGGGGCGGTCCTCTCGCCTGCGGACCCTGTCGATCGCCGCCTACCGCGACGGTCGCACGACCGGCGAGGCGCCGCCGTCGGACGCCGGACTCGAGACCGCAGCGGAGCCCGAGCCCGCCGCGAGGTAGAGCCCCGGTCACGCGAGAAGACCCCGGTCGCGCGAGGGGAACGCTGGTCCCGGCGAGGTTCCCTGAGCGGACGCCGTGCCCGACGACGACCGTCAGTCGAGCGGGCGCGGTCGCCGGGCCCCGGCGAGGGTCGAGGCGAGGATCGCCTCGATCGCGAACGCGGTCGACTCGGCGAGGTCCACGGCGTCGGGGTCGAGCAGCCACTGGGTCTGGAGGCCGTCCATCGCGCCGATGATCGTGGAGGCGGCGAGGTCGAGCGCGGCGTCGGTGAGCTCGTAGTCCGTCTCGGTGTCGCCCGCGGCGCGGCGCTCCTCGACCACCTCGCGCAGCGCGCCCGCGATGTCGGCCCGCAGACCGGTGAAGCGTTCGGTGACCCAGGCGCTCGCCGGGTGGCCGTCGGTGACGGCCTCGCCCGTGAGCACGGTGTACGCCTGGACGATCCCGGGCCGCTCGGCGTTGATCGCGGCGGTCTTGACCAGGTGCCGGAACAGGTCGAGCCCGCCGGGGATGTGCTGCCCCTCGAGGTGCTCGACGTCGACGCGGTCGCGGAACTCCAGCACCTCGGTGAGCAGGCGGTCCTTGGAGCCGAAGTGGTGCAGCACCCCGGCGTGCGTGATGCCGACCTGCTCGGCGACCTCGGCGAGCGAGCCCTGGTGGTAGCCCTTGGACCCGAACACGCGCATCGCCGCGCGCAGGATCTCCTCGCGGCGCTCGAGCGTCGCGGGGCGGGTGCGGCGGGGGCGGGGCGTCCGTGCGGGGGCGGCGTCGGTGGCGCTCCGCGCGGGGGTGGCGTCGGTCATGACGGCAACCATACTGCGACCCACCCGCTCTTACTGACGAGTTAGTAATGTGTGGTTGAATCGCCTCCGGAATGGCGTCGAGGGCGACGGAGCGCCCGGCGTCGCCGCAGATCACGGACTCGCCGAGGAGCCCCGCGTGACCACTCGTTCCGTCACCCGCCGTACCGTCCGCGCCGTGCCGCGTCGCGCGGCCGTCGCGGTCGCCGTCGCTGTGCCGGTCGCGCTCGTCGCCGCGGCGTGCGGTCTCGTGGCCCCGACCGACGAGCCCACTCCGACGGCCGTCCCCGCCGTGCTGACGATCGGGATGCCCAACTCGGTGGACGAGGAGGACAACAACCCCTTCGACAGCGGGTCCGCCGCGCAGAAGCTCGGCTACGCGAACGTCCTCTACGAGCCGCTCGCGCAGATCAACCTCGTCGACCCGGCCCAGGACCCGACCCCCTGGCTCGCGAGCGAGTGGTCCTGGGACGCGGGCTACACGGAGCTGCGGGTCACGGTCCGCGAGGGCGTGCTCTGGTCCGACGGCGAGCCCCTCACGCCCGACGACGTCGCCTTCACGTTCGGGCTCCGCAGGGACGTCCCCGCGCTCAACCCGGACCTCCTCCCGTACGACGACGTGCGCGTCGAGGGGAGGGACGTCGTCGTGACGTTCGGGAGCGGCCAGTACGTCAACCGCACCAAGGCGATCAACACGTTCGTCGTTCCCGAGCACGTGTGGGCCGACCGCCCCGCCGAGACGCTCCTGGAGGACCCGAACGTCGACCCGGTCGGCACGGGGCCGTACGTCCTCGAGGAGTTCACGACCGACGGTGCCACGCTCGTCGCCCGGGACGACTACTGGGGCGGTCCGCTCGCCGTCCCGGAGCTGCGATACGTCGCGTTCCCGGACAACGACTCCCTCACCGCGGCGTACGTGAGCGGCGAGGTGCAGTGGGGCTGGGCGTACATCCCCGGCTACGAGCGCGTCTATCTCGCCGCCGACCCCGAGCACCTCCACCAGTTCGCCCCGACCGGTCTGGCGATCGACGCGCTCTTCCTCAACACGCAGGTGCCGCCGTTCGACGACGTCGCCGTGCGCCGCGCGTTGAACATCGTGCTCGACCGCGAGGACATCTCGAACTACGCCACCTCCGGCGTCTGGCCCGCGCTGCGCAGCGCGACCGGGCTGCCGCTGCCGGCCGGCGAGCCGTTCCTCGCTCCGGACCTCGCCGACCGGCGCCTCACGGTCGACGTCCCGGGTGCGACCGCGATCCTCGAGGACGCGGGGTACGACCTGGTGGACGGCGTCCTCCAGGACGAGGACGGCGTGCCCGTCACGTTCACGCTGACGAACCCCTCCGGGTGGACCGACTACATGTGGGAGCTCGAGGCGGTCAAGGACGCGGCCGCGCGGCTCGGCATCGTCGCGACGGTGGTGGGGCAGGACGAGGCCGAGTGGTTCGACAAGATCGGCACGGGCGACTTCCAGGCGTCGATGCACTGGACCGACGGCGGCGCGACGCCCTGGGACACGTACTCCAGCCAGATGAACGGCGCCCACCTGCGCCCGCTCGGCACCAGCGCCGACGCGAACTTCGGCCGGTTCCAGGACCCCGACGCGGACGCCGCGTTCCTGGTCTACGCCTCCTCGACCGACGCGGCGGAGCGCGCGGCCGCGCTGGCGACGATCCAGCACGTCTACGTCGACCAGGTCCCCGCGATCCCGCTCCTCGGGCGCCCGACGGCCGCCCAGTACTCGACCGTCGCCTACACCGGGTTCCCGTCGGACGCCGACCCGTACGCGTCGCCGCAGCCGACCAGCCCGGCCGCGTCGCTGATCCTCACGCGCCTCGTCCCGAGCGCAGGGGAGTAGCGCGCGGAGCCTCTTCCCGTCCTCTTCCCGGAACGCACACACGCGTCCTCTACGGTGGAGGGATGCCAGCCGACCACGCGCCGACCCGGCCGCTGCCGACCAGCGGCGGGACGGGCACGCGACCGCTCCCGGCGACGCCGCCGGTGCTGCCGCCCGCGCCTTCCGGCGCCCCGCGCCCGCCGGTGACGCCGCCCCCTCCGGTCGCCGCGTACCCGTCGGGCGCCCCCTACCCGCCCGGGGCGTCGTACCCGCCCGTGGCCTCGAGCCCGCGGGGACCACACCCGGCACCCCGTCGTGTCCCGACCGCCGACGCCGACGGGCCCAGCACCGCGTCGCGCGTCGTCGCCGCCGTCGTCGCGGTGCTCGCCGTCGCGGGGGCGTGGCTCGTGTGGCGGTTCTTCGTCGACACGTTCGCCGGGCAGATGCTCGAGCGAGCCGCGTTCGACGGCGCCGTCACCGGCCAGGGCGAGCTCTGGACGGTGGCGGAGCCGGTCCTGGACACGGTCTCGGTCGCGTTCGTCGTCGGCGGCCTCGGCGCTGCCATGGGGATCGCGCTCCTGCGCCGGCGCTGGGGCCTCGCCGTGCAGGTGGCCTTCCTCGTCGTGGGGGCGAACGTCACGACGCAGCTCGTCAAGCACTCGCTCCTCGGTCGCGAGGAGCTGATCGGCGGCTGGCACTGGGAGAACTCGCTGCCGAGCGGGCACACCACCGTCGCCGGGTCGGTCGCCGCAGCTCTGCTGCTCGTCGTGCCGCGCGCGGCCCGTCCGCTCGTGGCGGTCCTCGGCGGCGCGTACACGGCCGCGACCGGGATCTCGACGCTCGTCGGGCAGTGGCACCGCCCGAGCGACGTCGTCGCCGCGGTCCTCGTCGTCCTCGCGTGGGCGGCGCTCGTGTGCGCCTTCACGCCGCGGTCGGCCCTCGACCCGGGCGCCGGCCCGTCGCCGGGCTCGACGGTCATGGCCGTCCTCCTCCTGCTCGGCGCCGCGGCGGCCGGGGTGGCGGCGGCGCTCGCGCTGCGGGCGACGCCCGCGACCTGGGGCACGACGGCCGCGCAGGAGGTCACCGCCTACGCCGGAGGGGTGGCGGGCGTGCTCGCGGTGACGGCCGCCGCGTTCGCCGTCCTGCTCCTCGTCCGGCAGTCCACGGCTCGCCCGGACGTGCACGCCGTTCGGGGGTAGGGTGCGGCTGGCGCGACGGGAGTAACGTCGTAGGCTGCCACGGCGGACGACCGGACGGTCGTCCCCGGGCCACGACGCGCCGCACGCGCCCGGGGTGGTGCCCGGTCGCCGTCGGGCGGAACGCCCACCACTGACACGTACGCACGGACGAAAGCAGGATCGGATGCCACGCAAGCTCGTGATCGTCGAGTCGCCCGCCAAGGCTCGCAAGATCCAGGGCTACCTCGGCGACGACTACGAGGTCGAGGCGAGCGTCGGGCACATCCGCGACCTGCCGCAGCCGTCCGAGCTGCCCGCGGACATGAAGAAGGGCCCGTACGGGAAGTTCGCGGTCGACGTCGACCACGGCTTCGACCCCTACTACGAGGTCTACGCGGACAAGAAGAAGAAGGTCGCGGAGCTCAAGCGCGCGCTCAAGGACGCCGACGAGCTCTACCTCGCGACGGACGAGGACCGCGAGGGCGAGGCCATCGCGTGGCACCTCCTCGAGGCGCTCAAGCCCAAGGTCCCGGTCAAGCGCATGGTCTTCCACGAGATCACGCGCGAGGCCATCCAGCGGGCGCTGCAGAACACGCGCGACCTCGACGAGCACCTCGTCGACGCGCAGGAGACCCGCCGCATCCTCGACCGCCTCTACGGCTACGAGGTCTCGCCCGTGCTGTGGCGCAAGATCGCCCAGGGGCTCTCGGCCGGGCGCGTGCAGTCGGTCGCGACGCGCCTCGTCGTCGAGCGCGAGCGCGAGCGCATGGCGTTCGTCGCCGCCGAGTACTGGGACGTCACGGGGACGTTCGAGCACGCGGACGCGTCCGCCGCCGACGCCGGGAAGGCGTTCGGCGCCCGGCTCGTGCAGGTCGGCGACGCACGCGTCGCCTCGGGCCGCGACTTCGACGACCGGGGGCAGCTCAAGGCGGCGGCGGCGCGCGACGGCGTCGCGCACCTCGACGAGTCGACGGCCCGCGCCGTCGTGGCGGGTCTCGCGGACGCCGCGTTCGCCGTGCGCTCGCTCGACACCAAGCCGTACACGCGTCGTCCCGCGGCGCCGTTCACGACGTCGACCCTCCAGCAGGAGGCCAGCCGCAAGCTGCGCATGTCGTCGCGCCAGGCCATGCGCACCGCGCAGTCGCTGTACGAGAACGGCTACATCACCTACATGCGGACGGACTCGCCGTCGCTGTCGGCGGAGGCCACGACGGCGGCCCGACGCCAGGCGGCCGAGCTCTACGGCCCCGAGTTCGTGCCGGAGAAGCCGCGCGTCTACGCCGCGAAGAACCAGGGCGCCCAGGAGGCGCACGAGGCGATCCGTCCCGCGGGCGACTCGTTCCGCACGCCGGCGCAGGTCAAGCGCGAGCTGAGCGACGACCAGTTCAAGCTCTACGAGCTCGTGTGGAAGCGCACCGTCGCGTCGCAGATGGCGGACGCGAAGGGGTCGACGGCGTCCGTCCGCCTCGGCGCGACCCTCTCGGCCGCCGCGGGCGACGTCGCGGGCCGCGACGCGGTGTTCGCCGCGTCGGGCACCGTCATCACGTTCCGCGGGTTCCTCGCCGCGTACGAGGAGAGCTCCGACGTCGACCGGTACGCGGAGGACGCGCCCGTCGTCGGGACCAAGGGCGACGACGACGCGCGCCTGCCGCAGATGGCCGAGGGCGACCCGCTGCGCGGGGACGACCTCACGGCCGACGGGCACTCGACGTCCGCCCCGCCCCGCTACACCGAGGCCAGCCTCGTCAAGGCGCTCGAGGAGCTCGGCATCGGACGGCCCTCGACCTACGCGTCGACGATCTCCACGATCCAGGACCGCGGGTACGTGCTCTCGCGCGGGCAGGCGCTCGTGCCGAGCTGGCTCGCGTTCGCCGTCGTGCGGCTGCTCGAGGAGCACTTCGACCGGCTCGTCGACTACGACTTCACCGCGCGCATGGAGGCCGACCTCGACGAGATCGCCGCCGGGCGCCGCGACCGCGTCGCGTGGCTCACCGAGTTCTACTTCGGCGACGCCGCGAAGGGCGAGGACGCCGAGGGTCTGCGCGACCTCGTCGCGAACCTCGGCGACATCGACGCGCGCGGCATCAACTCGGTGCCGATCGGCGAGGGCATCCAGCTCCGCGTCGGGCGCTACGGCCCGTACGTGGAGGACCTCTCCGTCCCGGTCAAGGAGGGGGAGAACCCGCCGCGCGCGTCCGTGCCCGACGACGTCGCCCCCGACGAGCTGACCGTCGCCAAGGCGCGCGAGCTCCTCGCGGCCGGTGCCGACGACGGCAAGGTGCTCGGCACCGACCCCGTCTCGGGCAACGAGGTCGTCGCGAAGGCCGGACGCTACGGGCCCTACGTCACCGAGGTCCTCGACCTCCCGCCGATCGACACGAGCCTGTCCGCCGCCGCACAGAAGAAGGCGAAGGCCGCGCAGCCCAAGCCGCGCACGGCGTCGCTGCTCAAGACGCAGTCGCTCGACACGATCACGATCGACGACGCGCTGCGCCTGCTGTCGCTGCCGCGCGTCGTCGGGACGGACCCCGAGTCGGGCGAGGAGATCACGGCGCAGAACGGCCGCTACGGGCCCTACCTCAAGAAGGGCACGGACTCGCGGTCGCTGCCCGACGAGGAGTCGATGTTCACCGTCACGCTCGACGAGGCGCTCGAGCTGTACAAGCAGCCCAAGCGCGGGCGCGGCCAGCGCGCCGCGACCCCGCCCCTGCGCGAGCTCGGCGACGACCCGAACAGCGGCAAGCCGATCGTCGTCAAGGACGGCCGCTTCGGCGCCTACGTCACCGACGGCGAGACGAACCGCACGCTGCCCCGCGACGTCACGCCCGAGTCGATCACCCCCGAGCGCGCGATCGAGCTCCTCGCCGAGAAGCGCGCCCAGGGCCCGGCGAAGAAGCGCACCACGGCCCGCAAGCCGGCCGCGAAGAAGGCCCCCGCGAAGAAGTAGGGCCCGCCTCGGGCCGTGGTCAGTGCGCGGTGTGCCCGACCGGCTCGGGGAGGCCGGCCTCGGCGCGGACGCGGCGGGAGAAGCCCTCGATGGAGCGCAGGGCGTCGACGAGCTCCGGCACGCGCACGGGGAACGGCATGGCGTGGATCGTCTCGCCCTCCGCGGTGGCGGCCTCCGCGACGCGCGTGAGGTCGTGCACGTCGTCCGCGGTCAGGCCGATCTCGGTGAGCGTGTTCGGCAGGCCGACGCGCGTCGTGAAGCGCACGAACTCCTCGATCTCCTCGGTCGGCGCGCCCTCCAGCACGAGCTGCGTCACGGAGCCGATGTTCACCTTCTGGCCGTGCGTGAGCCCGTGCGTCTGGGGCGCCGCGGTGAGTCCGTTGTGGATCGCGTGCGCCGCGGCGAGGCCGCCGGACTCGAAGCCCAGCCCGGACAGGAGCGTGTTCGCCTCGACGACCTTCTCGACCGCAGGTGTCACGAGGTGGTCCTTCACCGCGTCGATCGCGGGCAGCGCGTTCTCCCAGAGGATGTCCCACGAGAGCTGCGCGAGCGCCGTGCCCGTGACGAGCGGGAGGCCGCCGGCCATGGTCGACGCGTTCGCCTCGGCGACGGCGCGCGCCTCGATCCACGTCGCGAGCGCGTCCCCGACGCCGGCGACGAGGAACTTCACGGGCGCGTTTGCGACGAGGCCCGTGTCGACGAGCACGAGGTCCGGGTTGTGCGGGAAGAACCGGTACTCCTCGAACGCGCCGTCCTCGGTGTAGATGACGGACAGGGCGGAGCACGGGGCGTCGGTGGACGCGACGGTCGGCACGGAGACCCAGCGGATGCCGCGCAGGTGACCCGCGGCCTTCACGGCGTCGATCGTCGAGCCGCCGCCGATGCCGACGATCACGTCGGCGCCGAGCTCGTCGACCTCGCGCGCGAGCCGGTCGACCTCCGCGGCGGTGGCGTACGTGCCGAACCCGGTGCGGTGGCGGGGGAGGTCCTGGTCCTGGAAGGACACGGCAACCGTGTCCTGGACGATGCCCCACACGACGTCGTCGGCGACGAGCAGCGGCTTCGTGCCGATCGGTCGGACGAACTCGCCGAGCCGCGTGAGCGCACCGCGGGCCTGGACGTAGCGCAGCGGGCTGATGAGCGTGCGGACGGGAACCTCGGGCATCGTGGCCTCCTGTGGAGTCGGTGGGTCGCCGTCGGGCGCGCCGCAGCCGTGCGAGGCCGGTGCCCGCCGGCCTTCCCCACCGTGGCACGCGTCTCCGGGGACCACCACCGGGACGCCGGGGTGCGTGACCTTGGTCCCGGCCGGGTCAGCCGGCCAGCAGCGTGATCGTGCCGAGCACGACCGTCACGGCGGGCAGGAGCAGCACGCCCCAGCGCCCGGTGCGGTCGGTGCGGGCGTGCGGCGCGTCGTCGAGCGGGTCGACGACGGGGTCGCCCGAGCCCTGCTCGCGCAGGCCCCAGACGGTCCCCACGACGAGCGCGACGGCGGCCGCGACCAGGACCGGGACGGCAGGGAGGGTCGCGACCGGGGCGCGCAGCGTGACCGCGACGGCCACGAGGGCGCCCGTCACGACCACGTTCCCGAGGACGGTCGGCACGGGGTGGGCGAGGGCGGCGCGCAGCAGCCGGTCGCCGGCGCGCCACAGCCCGACGAAGCCCGCGAGCGCGGCCACGAGGACGAGCAGCATCCCGGCCGGGACCACGAGGGTGCCGCCGTCGAGCGCGGGTCGCAGCGACCACAGCACGCCGAGCATCCCGACCGTCTGCACGGCGGAGGCGGCCACCGTGCGGCCGATCGAGGAGCTCGACTGCGCGGGGTCCTCGGGCAGGTCGAGCGAGCGCGCGTACGCCACGGGATCGCCGAACGCCTCCCACGCGGTCTCGCCGGAGTCGACGACGTGCGCGTCCACCTCGGCGAGCACGGCGCCGATCCGTGCTCCGGCGACCCCCTGGAGCCGCAGCTCCAGCAGGAGCGCCTCGGCCCAGCGCGGGTCGACGTGCGGCGCGTGGCGGCGCTCGATCGTGTAGCGGGTCGTGTCGCTCATCGAGGGGTCCTTCTCGGGGTGGGGTCGGGAGGAGGTGCGTCTGCCGGGATCGCGACCGGCTCTGGGACCGGCCCCGGGACCGGTCCTGGTCCCCGGTCGGGGTCCGGGCGCGCCCCCGCGTGCGGGGCGAGGCCTGCGGCCGGGCGCGCACCGTCCGGCGAGGGCGTGCCGGACGGGCCCGCGACGAGGGTGCTCGCCGCCGTCGTCACGGCGTCCCAGCGGGAGGTCGCGTCGGCGAGCGCGACGCGACCCTGGCCCGTGACGGCGTAGTACCGACGGCTCGGCCCGCGCTCGCCCTGGTGCCAGGAGGTCGTGACGAGGCCGTCGTCCTCCAGGCGCTGCAGCAGCGGGTAGAGCGTGCCGCCCTTCACGGTGCCGAGGCCCGCGTCGGCGAGCGACCGCGTGATCGCGTAGCCGTAGGTGGGGCCGTGGGTCGCGACGACCGCGAGCACGCACAGCGGCAGCACGCCGCGCAGGAGCTCGCGGTCGAGCCGCTCGTCGAACCTCATGGCTAGACAGTACGGCTATCTAGTTAGGGCGGCAACCTAGTGGTCGCCGGACGGGCGTCCCACGATCGCATGAGTGCTGTTATAACAGTGCTATGACTTCTCAGGACCCGACCACCGTCCCCGGCCGGTGGGACTCCCTGCACGCCGTGCTCCGACGCCTCGACGACGAGATCGGCACGGTCTACACCGACCGAGGCATCGAGGGCGTGCGGCCGCGGTTCGTCTACCCGCTGATCCGGCTCGCCCACACCGGCCCGCTGACCATCCGTGGGCTCGCGGAGTCGCTCGGGCGGACGCACTCGGCGATGAGCCAGACCGTCACGGCCATGCGGCGCGAGGGACTGGTCGAGACGGAGCCCGGCCCGGACGCCCGGACGCGACGGGTCGCGCTCACCGAGAAGGCTCGCGCGCTCGTCCCGCTCCTGGAGGCGGAGTGGCGCGCGACGGAGGAGTCCGTCGCCGAGATCGACGACGAGCTGCCGCACGCGTTGAGCGCCGTCGTCGTCGAGCTGGAGCGCGTCCTCGCCCGCCGCTCGCTGCGCGCGCGGCTCGTGGATCGGCTCGATGCGGCGGGCTACCCCCTGCCGGTGGGAGCCGCCGAACCCGCGGGATCCGGTACCGACGCCGCCCCGCCCGAGGACCGTTGAGGTGCGCGACCACGTCCTCGACGTCCGCCCTCTGCGCTCCAGCCGCGCGTACCGCGACCTCTGGGCCGGGTCCGCCGTCGGCGGGCTGGGGTTCCAGATCGCGAGCGTCGCCGTGCTGCTCCAGGTCTGGGAGCTCACGCACAGCCCGCTGTGGACGGGCACGATCGGTCTCGCCACCGCGGTCCCGCTCCTCACGCTCGGGCTCGTCGGCGGTCACCTCGCCGACGTGCACGACCGGCGCACGATCATGCGGCTCGCCGCGGCAGGGCAGGTGCTCGCCGCGGTCGGGCTCGTCGCGCAGGCGCTCGCGGGCAACCGGTCCGTGTGGGTGCTCCTCGGCCTCGTGAGCCTCGGCGCCGCGTGCAACGCGCTGGGTTCCCCGGCCCGGCGCACGGTGCCGCCGCGCCTGCTCCCGCCCGACCAGGTCGCCGCAGGCCTCGCGCTCCAGAACCTCGCGTTCCAGGTCGCGATGCTCGTGGGCCCCGCGCTCGCCGGCCTGGTGCTCGCGCGCTGGGACCTCCCGGCGGCGTACGGGGTGCAGGCCGTGGCGGCGGTCGTCGCCCTGCTCGGGCTCGTGCGCCTCCCGCCGCTCCCGCCGGGCAGCCCTTCAGGGGCGCCGCCGGGACCGTCCGACGCCGTGGCCGCCGTCGCCCCCGCCGTCGCCTCCGTCGGCGCACCTGGCGACGACCGTGCGGCCGGGGAGGAGCAGACCGCGCCGACCGCGACGGGCGCGCCGACCGCGACGGGCGCGCCGACCGCCGCGCGCGCCGCGCCGTCGGGCAGCCGCGGGCGGGTGGTGGATCGTGTGGCGCAAGCCGACGCTGCGCGGCTCGTTCGCGACCGACGTCGCGGCGACGGTGCTCGCGATGCCGATCTCGCTCTTCCCGCTCGTCAACGAGCTCCGGTTCGACGGCGACCCGCGCACGCTCGGCCTGTTCCTGTCCGCCGTCGCGGTCGGCGGCATCGGGGCGGGCCTGTTCTCGGGTGCGGTGACCCGGGCCCCGCGGGCGGGCGTGCTCCAGCTCGCCGCGGCCGCGACGTGGGGCGTCGCGCTCGCGGGGTTCGGCCTCGCGGGCCCGCTGTGGCTCGCGCTCGCGTGCCTCGCGGTGGCGGGCGCGGCCGACACGGTGAGCGTCGTGACCCGCGGCGCGCTCGTCCAGCTCGAGACGCCGGACGAGTTCCGCGGGCGCGTGTCGTCGGTCGAGCACGTCGTGGGCGTGGCGGGGCCGGAGGTCGGCAACTTCCGCGGCGGCGTGCTCGCGTCGCTCACGTCCGCCCCGGTCGCCCTGGCGGTGGGCGGACTGGCGGCGAGCGCCGTCGTCGGGCTGGTCGCCTGGCGCAACGCCCCGCTCCGCCGCTACCGCACCCCGTCCCGAGAGCCGGTCACGATCCGCTGAGTGCTGGATGTCTGTCGTCCCGACCGCACCGGGACGACAACGATCCAGCACTTCAGCGGGGGTGCCGGGTCAGTCGACCGTGACGGCGTCCAGGACCGGGAGGCGGGCGGCGCGGATGGCGGGCCAGACGCTCGCGACGAGGCCGATCACCACGGCGACGCCGAGGATCGCGAGGACCTGGCCCCAGGGGACCGCGAGCGTGCTCAGGCCCTCGTCGGCGAGCACGCCGGGCAGCGCGGCGCCGATCCCGATGCCGGTCGCGACGCCCAGCACCGTCCCGTAGACCGCGGTGAGCACCGACTCGATCGCGATGACGCCGGCGAGCTGGAGGCGCCCGAGCCCGACGGCGCGCAGCAGCCCGATCTCGCGCGTGCGCTCGATGATCGACAGGGCGAGCGTGTTGACGATGCCGAGCAGCGCGATGACGATCGACAGCGCGAGCAGCGCGTAGAGGATCACGAGCACCTGGTTCACCTGGTCGGCGAACGCGGACGCCGTCTCTTCGCGGTCGAGCACCGTGACGACGAGGAACGGCTCGACGGCGGTCGTCAGCGCCGCGCGCAGGTCCTCCACCTCCGCCGCCGACGCCCCCTCCGCCGCCGACACGTAGACGATCCGGACGCTCGCCTGCGCGGCGGGCACGACCGCGTCGAACACGTCGTCGCGCACGAGGATCCCCGTCCCGACGAGCTGGCTGTCGATCACCGCGCCCACGCGCGCCTCGACCGCGGTCGCGCCCTCGCCGAGGCGCAGCGTGTCGCCCACCTCCCAGCCGCGCTCGCGCGCGGTGCGCCGGTGCACGACGACGTCCCCCGCCTCGAGCGTCGCCGTCGGGTCTCCCGCGAGCGTCACGGGGTCGAGCGCGGTGTCGAAGAAGCCGGCGGGCACGCCCGCCACGTCGGTCCCCCGCGCCTCCCCGGCGCCTGGCTCGTCGCCCGATCCGTCCGGCTCGTCGTCGGACGAGGGCGTCCCGTTCCCCGCGGGGCCGACCGTCGCGACGGGCGCAAGGCCGAGGCGCACGGTGTCGACGACCGCGGCGCCGGGCGTCGCCGTCACGGCGTCGACCGCACCGTCGGGGACCACGAGGGTCGCGGAGTCGACGACGAGGTCGGCCCGCACCTCGTTCTCGACGATGCTGCGGACGGACGCCTGGGTCGAGGCCGCGATGACGCCCGTGACCGACACGAGCGCCATGCCGATGAGCAGCGCGCCCGCGGTGCTCGCGGTGCGGCGCGGGTTGCGCGTCACGTTGCCGCGCGCGAGGCGCCCCAGGGGCCGCAGCGCGACGACGAGCGGCCACGCGAGCACGGTGAGCACGCCGCGCGCGACGGCCGGGGACCCGACGAGCACGCCGACGAGCACGAGCCCCGCGCCGACGCCGAGCAGCACGCGCGGGCTGAGGTCGTCGAGCCACGCCCACCCGGTCGGGGCGTCGGCGACCGACGACCCGAGGTACGCGGCGAGCCACAGGATCCCGGCGCCCAGGGCGACGAGCACGATCCCGCCCACCGCCCGGACGCCGGTCCCGCGGTCCGGGGCGACGTCGTCGCGCATCGCCTGGACGGGCGGGATCGCGGCGGCGCGACGCGCGGGCAGGACCGCGGCGAGCAGGCTGACGACCGCCCCCAGCCCGACGGCCGCGACGACCTGCGGCGTGCCGAGCGGCACCCGACCGGAGAACTCCATGCCCGCGAGGTCGAGGCCCCACCGGATGACGCGCACGAGACCGGCCCCGGCGAGCACCCCCAGCCCGCCGCCCACGAGCCCCACGACGAGCGCCTGCACGAGCACGGACGTGAACACCTGGCCGGGCGACGCGCCGAGCGCACGCAGGAGCGCGAGCTCGCGCAGGCGCTCGCGCACCGACATCGCGAAGGTGTTCGCGATGATGAACGCGCCGACGAACAGCGCGATCGCCGCGAACACGAGCAGGAACGTCTCGACGAACCCGAGCACCTCCTCGACGGCCTCGCTGGCCTCGGCGCGCGCCTGCTCGCCCGTCACCGCCTCGGCGCCCTCGGGCAGCACGTCGCCGACGCGCTGCGCGAGCGCGTCCTCGTCGACGGTCCCCGACGACGGCGTCGCCCAGACCGCGAGCTGCGGCACCATCCCGTCGGGCGCGAACACGTCGCGCGCGGTCTCGCCGTCGATCCCGACGAGCACCGCGCCCGCCGCGGCGGCCTCGATCCCGAAGACGCCGGACACCGTCACGGGGGTCGGTTCGCCGCCCAGCACGACCGTCGTCGCGTCACCGGTCGACAGTCCCGCCGTCTCCGCCGCGCTCTGCTCCAGGACGATCTCTCCCGGTCCCGGCCACGCGCCGTCGAGCAGGGTGAGGCTCGGGTCCTCGGGGTCGATCGAGAAGGCCGTGCTGGGCGGTCCCGTCGTCACGACGGCGGTCCCGTCGGCGGCGACGAGGACGACCGGCCCGGAGGCGTCCGGCACGGCGCGCGCGACGCCGTCGACCGCCTCGACCTGTCCCGCGAGGTCGGCGGAGACGAGCGTGCGGTCGCCCGCGAACCCGTTCCCACCGCTCCCGCCGCCCGGCCCGGTCGCGTCCCCGGTGACCTCCTGCGACCCGCGCACGTAGACGTCGGCGGTGAGCGTCGTCGCGATGATGTCGTCGAACGTCGAGGAGAGCATGCCGCGGAACGCGAACGTGCCCACGACGAACGCGACGCCGAGCGTCACGGCGAGCACGGAGAGCACGAACCGCACGACGTACGCCCGCACGCCCCGCAGCGCGACGCGGATCATGCCGGGTCGACCGGGGCCGCGTGCCGCCCGACGGGCGCCGCGGGCCCGGCCGAGGTCGTGGGCCCGGCGGCCGGCCGGGCCGGGGTCGCGGGTGCGGCGGCCGGTCCGGACGGAGGGCCGTCGTCGTCCGCCGCGAGCGCGAGCGCGTCGAGGATGTCCTGCTGCGTGGGGTCGTGCAGCTCGCCGGCGAGGCGGCCGTCGGCGAGGAACACGACGCGGTGCGCGTACGACGCCGCGCGCGGGTCGTGCGTGACCATGACGACGGTCTGGTCGAGCTCGTCGACGGACCGGCGCAGGAACGCCAGCACCTCGCCGGCCGAGCGCGAGTCGAGGTTGCCGGTCGGCTCGTCGGCGAACACGATCGACGGCCGCGAGACGAGCGCCCGCGCGCACGCGACGCGCTGCTGCTGCCCGCCGGAGAGCTCGGACGGGCGGTGGTGCAGGCGGTCGCGCAGCCCGACGGAGTCGACGACCTCGTCGAACCACGCGCGGTCCACGGGGGCGCGCGCGATGTCGAGGGGGAGCGTGATGTTCTCCGCCGCGGTGAGCGTCGGGACGAGGTTGTACGCCTGGAAGACGAACCCGACGCGCGTGCGGCGCAGGGCCGTGAGGCGGCGCTGCGACAGGCGGCTGATCTCCTGCCCGTCGATCACGACGCTCCCGGAGGTCGGCGAGTCCAGGCCCGCCAGGCAGTGCATGAGCGTCGACTTGCCCGAGCCGGACGGGCCCATGATCGCGGTGAGCCGCCCGCGCGCGAAGTCGACGTCGACGCCGTCGAGCGCGCGCACCGCCGTCGTGCCGGACCCGTAGACCTTGACGAGCCCGCGGGCGCTCGCGCGCGCCTCGGGCACGTCCGGGGTGTCCGTCGGCGCGTCGGTCCGGGGCGCGGGGGACGTCATGGTCCCCATCGTGGCCCGCCGCGCCGCGCGCCGCACCACCCGCGCGGGGGAGACGTCGTCCCGCGGCGCCGCACGTCGTCCGACGTTCCGTGGACACCTGGGCGTGGGAGCGATCCCACCGGGATAGCGTGGGGCCATGAGCATCGACGCCCAGGCGCCCGCCGAGAACTCGGCACGGCTCGCCGTCCACCCCGTCCCCGACCTGACCGCCGACGTGACCGGCACGGTCCCCGACCCGCGCAGCGCGCCGTCGATCCGCTGGGGCATCCTCGGAGCCGGCGGGATCGCGTCGTCGTTCGCCGAGGCCGTGCGCGTCCACACGCAGGGCCGCGTCGCGTCCGTCGGCTCGCGCGACCGCGTCCGCGCCGAGCGCTTCGCCACCGCCCACGGCGTCCCGACGACCCACCACGGCTACCAGGAGCTCGTCGAGGACCCGCAGGTGGACGTCGTCTACGTCGCGACGCCGCACTCCCACCACCGCGAGCACGCGCTCCTCGCCATCGCCGCGGGCAAGCACGTGCTCGTCGAGAAGGCGTTCACGCGCAACGAGGAGGAGGCCGTCGAGGTGCTCGACGCCGCGCGCGAGGCCGGGGTGTTCGTCATGGAGGCCATGTGGACGCGGTTCCTGCCGCACGTGGCCGCGCTGCGCGGGGTGATCGCGCGCGGCGAGATCGGCGACGTCGTCAACCTCAGCGCCGACCACGGCCAGTGGTTCGCGTTCGACCCGGCGCACCGCCTCTACGCGCCCGAGCTCGCGGGCGGTGCGCTGCTCGACCTGGGCGTGTACCCGGTGTCGTTCGCGCACGACCTGCTGGGCGCGCCGTCGTCGGTCACCGCGGTGGGCGCGCTCACCGAGACGGGCGTCGACGGGCAGGTGAGCATCGTGCTCGGCTACGGCGACACGCAGGCGACGCTCTCCACGACGCTGTGGTCGCGGACGGCCACGACCGCCGTGATCTCGGGGACGGCGGGGCGCATCGAGGTCGAGGGGAACTTCTACGCGCCGACGTCGTTCCGCGTGGTCCGGCACGACGGCTCGTCCTGGTACTACGACGGCTTCTCCGGCGAGGGCAAGCAATACCAGGCGGCCGAGGTCGCACGCCGCGTCGCCGCGGGCGAGACGCAGAGCCCGCGCATGTCCTGGGACTCGACGCTCGAGGTCATGCGGACGCTCGACGAGGTCCGGCGGCAGATCGGGGTCGTGTACCCCGGGGAGTGAGGCTGCCGGCGCGAGATCGACCCGAGCGGTCGAGATCGACCCTCGGTGGGTCGATTTGGGGACGCTCGGGTCGATCTCGCGGGGGTGTTAGTCGGTGTGTTCGACGACGTAGGTGCGGCCGTCCGGGCCCGTGATGCGCTCGAAGCGGGTCTTCAGCTCCTGGTCGCGCTCGCGTTCCGCGTCGGAGACGCCGCGGCCGTCCGCGTCCTGCCGGCCGACCTGCGCGGGGCCGAAGATCGGGAGGAAACCCTCGGTGATGCGCATGCCGAGCGTGCGCCTGTCGTTCTTCCGCGCCACGGTGTCCTCCGCTGCAGGTCTCGTCAGATGATTGGTGCACCAATCATTGGTGTACCAAGAATACCGCGATCCTCGGTACCATGGCGCCATGGCGGGTGACGAGGTCGACGGGACGGTCGACGGGACGGTCGCGCCGGGCGCGGCGACGCTGTTCGCCGACCCTCTCGCGCTCGAGGCGCAGGTCTGCTTCGCGCTGTCCGCGGGCGCGCGCGGCATGGTCGCGCTGTACCGCCCGCTGCTCGAGCCGCTCGGCATCACGCACCCGCAGTACCTCGTGCTCCTCGCGCTCTGGCAGGACGACGCCGCGGGCACGACCTCGACCGTCGGCGACCTCGCCGCGCGCCTGCACCTCGACGCCGGGACGCTCTCGCCGCTCCTCAAGCGGCTCGAGGCGCTCGGCTACGTGCGCCGGTCGCGCTCGCCCGACGACGGCCGCCAGGTCCGCGTGGGCCTCACCGCCGAGGGGCGGGCGCGGCGCCAGGACGCCGAGCGCATCCCACCGTCGATCGTCGCCGCGACCGGGCTCAGCCTCGACGAGCTCGCCGAGGTCCATGCCGCGGCGTCGAAGGTCGTCGCCGCCGCGCTGCGCGCCGGCGTCTACTGACGAGCGTGCGTCGGCCGCTCACCGAGCGTGCGGTGCCGGCCCGTGACGGGACGAGGACGGGAGCCGACCCCGTCCTCGGCGGGGGAGTCAGGCGTCGGTGACGCGGACGCCGTCGGGACCGACGGCGAAGCGGACCGCCACGAGCCCCGCCGCCAGGGCGTCGGGCGCGGGCGTGGCGTCGGCGAGCTCGTCGGCCGAGTGGGTGCCCGTCACGGCGAGCGTCGCGCAGCCCGCGGCGCGCGCCGCCGCGATCCCCGCCGGGGCGTCCTCGACGACGAGGCAGCGCGCCGGGTCGACGCCGAGGCGCTCCGCGCCGAGGAGGAACGGGTCCGGGTCGGGCTTGCCGCGCGCGACGTCGTCGGCCGTCACGACGACCGACGGCGCGGCGAGACCGGACGCCGCCATGCGCGCGGCGGCGAGCGGGCGGGTGCAGGACGTGACGATCGCCTGCCGCGCGGGCGGGAGGACGGCCAGCGCGTCCCGCGTCCCGGGCAGGATCGTCACGCCCTCGTTGTCCTCGAGCTCGAGCGCATGGATGCGCTCGTAGGCCGCCTCGACCCGGTCCTCCGGCAGGAGCTCGGCGATGAGCGTGCGCGCCGGGGTGCCGTGCTGGATCTGGAACTCGTCCGGGTCGGGCAGGCCGTGCTCCGCGGCCCAGCGTCGCCAGTTCCGGTCGACCGCCGGGACGGAGTCGATGAGCGTGCCGTCCATGTCGAACAGCACGGCGTCGAACGTGCGCCCGGCGAACGCGACGCCGGGGGTGGGCAGCGGACGGGGCGCGGCGGCGGGGTCGGGCATGTCCCCGAGGCTAGCCCGCGGCCGGGGAGCGGTGCGCCCGGTCTCGCGGGTCGACCCCGGTGTCCGACGCCGCGGATAGGGTGGACGCCGTGAGCGCACCCGGGTACTTCATCTCGTTCGAGGGCGGCGACGGCGTCGGCAAGTCGACCCAGTCCCGCCTGCTCGGGCAGTGGCTCGGCGAGCTCACGGGGCGCGAGGTCGTGCTGACGCGCGAGCCCGGCGGCACCGAGCTCGGCAAGGAGCTGCGTGCCGCGGTGCTCCACGGGCAGGACATGGACCCGCGCACCGAGGCGCTCATCTACGCCGCGGACCGCGCGCACCACGTCGCGAGCCTCGTGCGCCCGGCCCTCGAGCGCGGCGCGGTCGTCGTGACGGACCGCTACCTCGACTCGTCGGTCGCGTACCAGGCGGGCGGGCGCGAGCTCGGCGCGGACGAGGTCGAGCTCATCTCGCGCTGGGCCGTGCAGGACCTCATGCCGGACGTCACGATCCTGCTCGACCTCGACCCGGCCGTGGCCGGGGCGCGGATCCGGCGACAGCACGACCGGCTGGAGCGCGCCGGGGCGGAGTTCCACCGTCGCACCCGCGAGGCGTTCCTCGCGCGCGCCGCGGCGGACCCGGAACGTTGGGTCGTGCTCGACGCCGCCGCCTCGGTCGACGACCTCCAGGCGCAGATCCGCGTCGACGTCGCGGCCCGGCTCGAGCTCACGCCGGTCGTGGAGGAGGCGGAGGACACGGTCGCCGCCGAGCCCGACGACGGCTTCGACGACACGGACAGCGCGATCGGGTACGAGCCCGGCTCGGGGATCGCGGCCGGGCCCGCGACGGGGAGCGGGGCCGCGTGACCGTCTGGGACGACGTCGTCGGCCAGGAGCAAGCCGTCGAGGTGCTCCGCGCCGCCGCGACGGACCCGGCCGCGATGACGCACGCATGGCTGCTCACCGGCCCGCCCGGCTCGGGCCGCTCGAACGCGGCGCGCGCGTTCGCCGCCGCGCTCCAGTGCGAGCAGGGCGGCTGCGGGCGCTGCCAGGCGTGCCGCACGACGCTCGCCGGGACCCACCCCGACGTGACCCTCGTCGCGACCGAGCTCGTGACCATCAAGATCGACGAGGTGCGCGACCTCGTGACGGTCGCGAGCCGCAGCCCGTCGCAGGGACGGCGGCGGGTGATCGTCGTCGAGGACGCCGACCGCATGGCCGAGCGCACGACGAACGTGCTGCTCAAGGCGATCGAGGAGCCCGCCCCCCACACGGTGTGGATCCTCTGCGCGCCGAGCCCGCAGGACGTGCTCGTGACCATCCGTTCGCGGTGCCGCGGCGTGGTGCTCCGGGTGCCGCCGGTCGAGGCCGTGGCCGGGCTGCTGGTCCAGCGCGACGGCGTCGACGAGCGCGTCGCGCTCGTCGCGGCCCGGGCGGCGCAGAGCCACATCGGGCTCGCGCGCCGGCTGGCCCGCGACGCGGGCGCCCGCGACCGCCGGACGTCGGTGCTCTCGCTCGCGCGGCGCGTGCGCGGGGTGGGTGACGCCGTGCTCGCGGCAGGGGAGCTCGTCGATCTCGCGCAGGCCGAGGCGAAGGCGGCGACCGAGGAGCGCGACGCGGCCGAGAAGGCCGAGCTGCTGCGCGCACTCGGCGTCGCGGACGGCGAGACCCTCCCGCCGCGCCTGCGGTCCCAGCTCCGCGACCTCGAGGCCGACCAGAAGCGCCGCGCGACCCGGCACCAGCGCGACGTGCTCGACCGCGCGATGGTCGACCTGCTGTCGCTCTACCGCGACGTGCTCGTGGTGCAGCTCGGGGCGGAGGTCGAGCTCGTCAACGTCGAGCTCGCGGAGGCGGTGCGCACGCTCGCCGAGGACTCCACCCCGGAGCAGACCGTGCGGCGCATGGACGCGATCGGCGTCGCGCGCGAGCGGCTCGAGGGCAACGTCGCGCCGCTGCTCGCGGTCGAGGCGATGGTCATCGCGCTGCGTCCGCAGGGCTGATCCGCCGCAGGTCCCTCCCGACCGGCCGCGATCGGTGCGCGCGCCCGCCCGACGCTCACGCCGCCGGGGCCGCCGCGCGCAGCCTCTCCAGCAGCGGCCCCGCGGCCTGGTCGAGGAACTCACGCTGCCCGACCTCGCCCACCTGGACGAGCGCGAGGTCGGTGAACCCCGCCTCCCACCACGCGGACGCCGCCTCGACGATCGCGTCGAGGTCCGGGCCGCACGGGATCGACTCCGCCACGTCCTCGGGCCGGACGAACTGGCTCGCGGCCTCGAACGCCTCGGTCGTGGGCAGGTCGGCGTTCACGTGCCAGCCGCCCCCGAACCAGCGGAACTGCTCGTGCGCGCGCGCCACCGCGACGTCCTCGTCGGGGTCCCAGCAGATCGGCATCTGCCCGACGACGCGCGACGGCGCGAGGTCCGCACGGTCCCGGGTCCCGGACCATCGCCGGACGACGTCGGCGTCGGGCTCGGTGGTCACGAGGTGGTCGGCCAGCGGGGCGAACCGCTCGATCGACTGCGGGCCGGAGACGGCGACGCCGATCTCCACGGTCTCGTCGGGGAGGTCCCAGAGCCGCGCGGAGTCGACGCGGTAGTGCACGCCCTCGAACGTGAGACGCTCGCCGTCGAGCAGGGACCGGATGATCTCGACGGCCTCCTCGAGCATGTCGTGCCGCTCGCCGACGGCGGGCCAGCGCTCGCCCGCGACGTGCTCGTTGAGGTTCTCCCCGGCGCCGAGGCCCAGCGTGAAGCGGTCGTCGGAGAGGAGGGCGACCGTCGCGGCCTTCTGCGCGACCACGGCCGGGTGGTAGCGCAGCAGGGGGCAGGTCACGTAGGTCATGAGCCCGACGCGCTCCGTCGCCTGGGCGACCGCGCCGAGGACGGACCACGCGTACGGGGAGTGGCCCTGGGCGTCGAGCCACGGGAAGTAGTGGTCGCTCATCACCTCGAACTCGAAGCCGACGCGCTCCGCGTCGACCGCGTGCTCGACGAGCGCGCGCGGGCCGGACTGCTCGGTCATGAGGGTGTAGCCGAAGCGGGTCATGCCTC